>NZ_JBHNYN010000007.1:0-209061 GCF_054960695.1 Vibrio sp. PSi01 | reverse complement strand
TGTCTGAAAATCATATGAAAACAAGTGTTTATCTTTCAATGCATGTATTAGCATAGGGAATTCGGGTATTTAAAATAACTTCCTTTTAAAATGGTCCCGAATGAAACTGAAGTACTGCAGTTTTAGGCTGGCGAAGTACTTTGACACAATGGAATGATTAACTCATTTATGTTGATGCAGGGCCTGAACTGCTTGATTGTTTTCGTTGGCAACCGCTGCTTAAGGCGTACCGCCATACTCGATTGCGTTTGGCAACTACGTCCTCGGTTTGATGCTCCTAGCTATGCCGAGCGATTAGAAAGCTTTGAATGGTGGCATTGGGATGATGAAACACTAGCAGAAATATTGCCACCATTCCAAAAAGATTGCGGTGAGTTTTTGGCTTACTTTGAGCAAGTCTAACCCCAATATATTTTAAGTCTGAAACTAAAAAAGCAGCCTAGGTGGCTGCTTTTTCGTTTAATAACTTTATAGCGGTTTAGCTGGCAAGCCGTTTAGTTCGCTAACTGATTAATTAGAAAGCTTAGCCTCGACTTGCCCAAGTGCGCGTTGGTACATAAACCAAGCACATGTACCGGCAAGCACATTACCCACCATGGCACCCCAGAACAGGCCTTCAATACCAGCAAGCTGCGAACCAACCCACAAGCAAGGCAAGAAGAAGGCGAACAGGCGCAGCGCTGAAATCGTCAAGGCGGTGTAAGACTTGCCTAGAGCGTTAGACACAGAAACCATCAGCATACAGATTCCCAATGGCCCTAAGCTAATAGGCACGATCAGTAGGTGATAGTTCAAAATCGTTGATACTTCGCTTTCACTGGTCATTAGGTTGGCCAGTCCGCTCGAAAATAACCAAGTCACTAATGCTATCACCAGCTGGAAACCCAATACGAACATGACTGCAATCTTAACGAGCTTACGTATGTTTATCAGGTTGTTCTCTCCTAACATGCGTCCAATCATTGGTGGCATCGACATCGTTAGTGCAAGCACGGCGACAATCGAGAAGAATTCAAAACGTGAACCCAACGCCCAAGCAGCAACGGCAGCGGTGCCATAGCTAGCAAGTAGCTTAGTGGCAAACATTGATGAAACGGGTGGCAGCAGCTGACTGATCATCGCTGGTCCCATGATGTTGCCAATGGAGCGAACACTCTTACCAATGTTGAGATCGTGCCAGTCAAATGTCATCCAATGTTTCTTAGTTACCTTAGGAGCAACGATAAAGATGCCCGCACCGAACGCTAAAATGGTCGCAATGGCTGCTCCATTGATGCCCATGTCGAAAGTAAAGATGAAAATCGGATCCAATATCAAGTTGATGATACTGGTCGCGATCATCATTGAACCGGGCAGCATGGTATTACCGTTGGCACGACAAACACTGTAAAAGAAGTAGAGTAGGGCTCCTGTCCAAGAGCTGGCTAGCCAATAGATCCAATAAGAATCAATGATCGGTAATACCGTCGGTGGCGCATCCAACAATTGTAAAATTGGCCCACGAAGCAGATAGATGATGACAGAGAAAAGCGCGACACTCACGCTGCCCATCGCAATCACTAATCCACCAAGCTGCTTAGCGTAGCGCGTTTCATTCGCGCCAATGGCTCTTGCAATTACCGCGGTCGTTGCGATTCCTAGCCCGACCTGTATACCAATGATGATCATCTGTATCGGAAGTGTAAAACCTTGAACAGCGAGCGGTAGCACGCCCAGTTGGCCAATGAAAGCACTGTCTACAAGTTGGAAGCTCATCAGGGAAAGTACCCCAAATAGCATTGGCCATGTCATTGTATAGAGTTGTCGGCCAAGAGAAGGCAAGGGAGTTGCGGTAGTAGAATTCATAACACTCTTATCGGTCTTGAAGTTAGGCTTGTTGTGGTGACAAACCTCTCAATGAAGAATTGCGTAAAGGATAACGTAAGGTCAGCTCGATACCAATAATTGTTATTAGATCTATCGATATTACCTTTGCACAGCTTCATCGGTATGTGAGCATTGTGCGATGCAACTTTATGCGTTCGCTTATTGAAATTTACGGTGTCGTATCTTGTTTCTGAGTTTTATATTGGCGGATTGGGTCTAAAGGTTTTTAAGTCGACTATTTCTAATGTTTCGCTTTGTGCCGATAACTTGGTGCTGTGATACCAACCCAACCTTTGAAAGCACGGTTAAAGTTGCTCAAATCACTGTAACCAACTTGCCAACTGATCTCTTGAACTGAAAGGTCGGTCTCTTCGAGTAGCCGTTTTGCCTTGGTTTCACGAACTTGTTCTTTGGCTTCTTTAAAAAGAATGCCTTTACTCTTTAGATTTCTCTGTAGTGTTCGTTTTGTCATGCCGAGCATGGTCGCAAACCACTCAATATTGAACCAAGGTAAAGTCGAGTAAGTGTTTATCAGTGTCTTTACTGCTTGATCCCAATCTTGGGTACTATTTTGTTCTGAGATAGCGCGATAGTCGTCGGGCAGTGGGATCGCAATCGCACCATATTGTTGCTCAAACTGAATATCAGAATTAAAAAAGTGTTTAGGTAACTGACGCGCACCGTTGTTGGTAGAGACAAGTTTAGCGCGTGATGGTTGCCACTGGTCGTCTATAAACTTACGGCATAGGGTAATCACTGTAAGAGATCTAAACCATTCGGATTGTTCAAATCCAGAGGTTGATGGATGATAGCAACTGCGATGACATAACCACCACAAGCCATCTTTTTTCTCGGTCCATATCGTGACGTGGTTGTTCAAACTAGGCATTTCAGCGATCAAACAACGAATGGCTTGTTCTAACGATATGCATTTCTCTATCTCATGGTGTAGCTGTGGTGAAAGTTGTTCGAGAGAGGTTTTTCGCCCAACTTCAATACCAATCGAATAACCAAACTTACGTTCAAGTCGATGAATAAAAAGAATTAAATCTTGGGTAGGGAGCCATTGGTTAGACTGTGTTAGCTCAATTGGTAAACCGCACTCGATAGCGACACTGCGCCAGTCAAGCGATCTCTTGTCACAATATGCAATGTACGGGGCAATATTACTGGTAGAGCTCAATAGTATGTTAGTTATGTTCGATGATGCTTTCATTATTGTTAGTATTACCTATAAATGTCACCAAATGACCTAATTAAGTGTAGCGCAACTTCATATACTTCTTCTAACCCAAAGAGGAGAAGAACATGAAACTTACACCTATTGCCCTAATTCTTTCATCACTCACGATTTCATCGCTTGCTGTGTCATCGACTGTATTTGCAGAAAACCCAGTAGAAGCTGCGCTTAAGATTGAAGGCGCGCAGGTTACTCTACCTGTAAAAGATGCTCACCAATCTTTTACTCCTAGTTTCGTTGATTCAGCTCGCGAAAATTTCAATAATTTCCATTGGCAAATGGGTGGTGATCATAGTGTTTATTACAACATGCACATGAGTGAATTTATGCCGACTGCTCTTGCCGCTCCTAATGCTGAATATAAGCCATTGGTTAAAAACATCGATTCACGCCTTGCTAAATTAACCGTAAACACCGAAACCAAAGGTGAACTGACGATGGAGCAATACCTAGCGGATGAGCAGTTCAGAACTCAAGGCTTCATGTTAATTCACAAGGGTGAAATTGTTTATCAGGCTTACCCTGGCATGAGCCCAACAGACACCCACGTTTGGGCGTCAACAGCGAAAACGACAGTAGGCGCAGTAGTCGCAATGTTGGTTGAAGAGGGAAAAGTCGATCCTGAACAAGACATTACTCACTTTGTTCCCGAACTCAAAGCAACTAATTGGGAAGGCATCACTGTTCATCAGATTCTCAATATGTCGACTGCGCTAGACAACGAAGAAACGCTTGAATCGATACTTAACCCTGATTCTGACGTAGTGCGTTTCTTTGCTGCATCGTTTAATTCACCAAGAGCTAAAACCGGTGAGATGGAAACGTGGATGAATGTTGCGAAAGGAGCACAAAAACTAGAGGGTGAGAAAGCAGGTGATCATTTCCGCTATGCCTCAATCAATACCATGGTTTTGACCAAACTAGTCGAAAACATTGAAAACAAGACTTGGACTGAGGTATTTGAAGACCGTGTTTGGTCTAAGGTACATGCTCGTCAGCCTATGCAGATCAACCTAACACCTGATGGAATGGGTATCGCGGTAGGTTTGGTTTCGACGACCTTAGAAGATATGGCACGTTGGGGAACGTTATTTACACCGAGCTGGAAAGCCGTTGCTGATGAGCCTGTGATCTCACAAGCGGTGATTGACCGCATTCATAATGGTGGCGATCCGAAAACCTTCGAAGGCACCAGCAAAGATAGTAGTTCAGTGCATGCTTTTAACGAAAAGGCCGACTACAACTCTTATCAATTCGATTATATCTTCAATGACGGTGCGATGTCGAAAAGTGGCAACCTTGGCCAGTTTATCTATATCGACCCAGAGCGTGATTTTGTAGGCGTGATGTTTTCAACCAACCCATACCACTCAGGTTTTGGTGAGAATAAAGGCCCGGCACTGATGCGCTCTGCAGCGAAACTACTTGCCGGCAAATAATCTACTTATAATCCAACAGGATGTTCCAGGCTTCAAGGAGGAAGCAAACGACTTTCGAGATATATAATGAAAAAGTTTGCTCTATTGATCCCTTTGAGTTTAGGTTTAGCGCTGCCTGCACATGCAGAGTCCGAACGTGTTATCGACCCGGCTGATGTCACCAAAGTTTATACTCAAGCTGCATTGATGTTGAACGGTAGCTCAGATATCCAATTTCAGGGACAAGTTTCTGGCGGTTTAGAAAACGGTCAACAGTTTGCCCTACTTGCTGAAGCGACGTTTGTCGATGAAAGTAACACAGCGCTTCGCGATCCAGACAAGTTTGGCACTGAGTACAGTAACTCTAGAGTCCAGTATTTCCATGTATTTGAGACGGGTACTAAGGCGACACCTAAAGTGGGTCTGTCATTAGATTACATTAATACGCGTACTAACATCAAAAACGATTTGTTGTCGGTTGGCGGGGTTGTTGCGATTAATCCTGCTTATACCGGTGGATTTCTTGTATTTCCAAGAGCAGGGTTGATGACAGGTAGCATGGAGATCCCTGGTGTTACTTCATCTAAAGATGATTTAACGGGATACTCTCTTGGTTTGATTACCGCGAAGCATCTCGGTGACTTTGGCGCCTATGTGTCTTTAGTACCAGAGTGGCAGGATCTTTCTGGCGATGACATCGATATGCAGAACTTCTCTTTCAAAACATCATTAAATGTACCGATGAACAGTGCAAGAACTTGGTGGTTGAATACGCGTTATGACATTACCAAAGCAGATGTTGATGTGAAAGGTGTGTCAATGCCGAATGATTGGCAAACCGAGGCTTGGATTGGTGTGAGATACTACTTCTAACCCCTAGTTTGCTAACATGCAAAGAACCTAGAAAAGCCAGTCATCGTGACTGGCTTTTGTCGTTTAGGTCTCGCACGAAGCGTTATTTATTTGCTACGTTACCAAGCTTCAACCATGTATCGATAACCGTGTCTGGGTTTAGGGATACAGAGCTGATGCCTTGTTCCATTAACCACTCCGCTAGGTCATCATGGTCAGATGGGCCTTGACCACAAATGCCCACGTATTTACCCGCTTTGGTTGCCGCGTCGATAGCCATTTTCAGCATCGCTTTTACAGCAGGGTTACGCTCATCGAATAGGTGTGCAACATCGCCAGAGTCACGGTCAAGACCAAGCGTCAGCTGTGTCATGTCGTTTGAACCGATAGAGAAGCCATCGAAGTATTTCAAGAACTCTTCAGCCAAAATTGCATTCGATGGTAGTTCACACATCATGATGACTTTCAGACCTTGGTCGCCACGGCGAAGGTCGAACTTAGCCAGAATGTCGATAACCGATGCTGCTTCGCTTGGAGTACGAACGAATGGAATCATGATTTCAACGTTTTTCAGACCCATTTCGTTGCGAACACGCTTGATCGCTTGAGTCTCTAGCTCGAAACAGTCTTCGAATACTGGTGAGATATAACGAGATGCGCCACGGAAGCCCAGCATTGGGTTCTCTTCATGTGGTTCAAACGTTTTACCACCGACTAGGTTGCTGTACTCGTTCGACTTAAAGTCAGACATACGTACGATTACACGCTTAGGCCAGAATGCAGATGCGATAGTCGCGATGCCTTCTGTCAGCTTGCTTACGTAGAAATCGATTGGATCTTTGTAGCCGCGAATACGCTCACTGATTTCTGCTTTTAGCTCGTCAGTTTGAGCATCGAAGTTCAATAGAGCTTTCGGGTGAATGCCGATCATCTTGTTGATGATGAACTCTAAACGAGCAAGGCCAACACCTTCGTTTGGAATCTGTGCAAAGTCGAATGCGCGATCTGGGTTACCCACGTTCATCATGACTTTGGTTGGCAGCATTGGCAGCTCATCAACTTCAGAACGTTTGATTTCAAAGTCGAGTTCGCCGTTGTAAACGTAGCCGGTTTCGCCTTCTGAACATGACACTGTTACTGTGTCGCCGTCATTCAGGCTGCTTGTCGCTGTACCACAACCAACAATTGCAGGAATACCTAGCTCACGAGCTATGATTGCTGCGTGACAAGTACGGCCACCACGGTTAGTCACAATCGCGGACGCTTTCTTCATCACAGGTTCCCAGTCTGGGTCTGTCATGTCTGTTACCAGTACGTCGCCTTCTTGAACCAATGACATTTGGTCTAGAGAATCAACTAAGCGAACAGGGCCTGAACCGATGCGTTGACCGATAGCACGGCCTTCAACCAAGACATCCGCCTTGTTGTTTAGTTCGTAACGCTCGATAACGTTTTGGTCACTTTGAGAACATACGGTTTCAGGACGAGCTTGGACGATGTAAAGCTTACCGTCGATGCCATCTTTTGCCCACTCAATGTCCATCGGACGTTGGTAGTGCTTCTCGATGATCATCGCTTGTTTCGCTAGTTCTTTGATCTCTTCATCGTTCAGTGAGAACTCGTTACGCTCTTGTGTATCGGTGTCGATGATATCAACTTGCTTGCCGATCTCTTGGTTGGTTGAGTAGATCATCTTGATCAACTTAGAACCAAATGTCTTTTTAACGATTGGATAGTGACCCGCTTCTAACATTGGCTTATGAACGTAGAACTCATCTGGGTTCACCGCGCCTTGTACAACCATTTCACCTAGACCCCAAGAAGAGGTAATGAACACCACTTGGTCGAAGCCAGACTCAGTATCAAGCGTAAACATTACACCTGAAGAGGCTTTGTCTGAGCGAACCATACGCTGGATACCTGCAGACAATGAAATTCCACGGTGATCAAAGCCTTGGTGTACACGGTAAGAGATGGCACGGTCGTTAAACAGTGAAGCATAAACGTGCTTGGTTGCTTCGAGTACCGCGTCGATACCTTTCACGTTAAGGAAGGTTTCTTGTTGGCCGGCGAAAGAAGCATCTGGAAGGTCTTCTGCGGTTGCAGATGAACGAACCGCAACAGACAATTCTTCGTTGTCTTCGATCAGCTCGCGGTAGTTATCGCGGATGTCTTGCTCTAGTGATTCAGGGAAGGGGGCGTCTAGAACCCATTGTCGAATCGTTGCACCTGTCTTACGCAGTGCGTCAACGTCTTCAACATCAAGTTCATCAAGTAGTTGGTGAATGCGCTCATCAAGACCTTTGTAGTCAAGAAAGTCGTTAAACGCATACGAAGTGGTAGCAAAACCATTAGGTACAGAAACACCAGCATTGGATAGGTTAGAAACCATCTCGCCCAGTGAGGCGTTCTTACCGCCGACTTTGTCGACATCTTCCATGGATAGGCCATTGAACCATAGGGTATTATTTTGCATTTATTTCTCCAGAAACATAGCAAGCATTGTAGGGATTTAAAGGCAAACGATTACGTATCAGTTTAAAAAAATGTAAATTATTTTCTAAAGCTGTGGGGGACGTAATAGTCAGCAGGGTTTTATTATCTATATTATGGTTACCATCCTACTCAAAATAATTTTAAACATTAAATAAAAAATGCAAATTGATATTCAAAGTCGTGATGTATTCTATGTTTCTGATGGAACGGCCATAACATGTGAGACTTTAGGGCATGTTGTTCTAGGTCAATTCCCATTCAAAGCCAATGAAAAAACCTTTCCGTTTGTGGAAAGTGAGGACAAACTTTCTGATTTATTAAAAGAGATTGATATTTCGTATCGTGATACCGGGTTAGAGCCGTTAGTGTTCTTTTCTATTGTGATCCCAGATATCAAAGCGAAATTACTTACAGCGCAAGCTCACTGTTATGACGTATTGGAAAGTATTGTTCAAAAGGTTCAGGATGATATTCAAATGGCACCGGTTCCTAAATTACAGCGCTCACGCAGTGTAAATAAGGATTCGGTTAAGTATTTCGACCGTATTGCAGCAATTGAATATACGCTCGCGCATGATGACGGCATTACTTTAAAAGGCCTGGAAGAGGCGGACATCATCTTACTGGGTGTTTCTCGAAGCGGTAAGACACCGACAAGCTTATACATGGCAATGCAATTTGGTTTGCGCGTTGCGAACTACCCATTTATCCATGACGATTTAGCGCGTTTGAAGCTTTTGCCAGAGTTTGAGATTTACCGACATAAGCTGTTTGGTTTGACCATAGATGCAGAACGATTGACTGAAATCCGTGAGAACCGATTGGCAGGCAGTGAGTATGCCAGTGATTCGCAATGTTTGTATGAGTTACAGACTGTAGAGGCGATGTTCCGCCGAGAAGCGATACCTTATATCAACACTTCTTCGCTATCAGTTGAAGAAATTTCTACACGGATCTTGGAGCGTACAGGGTTGAGGAGACGCTTGCTCTAATTAGGGGTATAGGGTGTTTAAAAAGAGAAGTTCATCGGTGATCTTCTCTTTTTGTTTTTAACGAGTTAACGAAGCAGCGAAAGCTTAAGTGTTTGGCTCTGGTGTTCTAACCAACGCTCAAGTGCTGGTGGCCACGTGATGCTTGGCTCAACGCAGAAACCGCGCAACATAGAAAAATACACAGCTTGGTCAATAAGCGGCAGAGACGACTGACCATTTTCTAGGTTCAGTAGAAGCTCAGTATCTTTTAATAACGGGTTAATCTGATCAACAAACTGTGGTGTTTGCTCAATCAGCTTATCGAAGTTGAGTTCTTCGGTTTCTTTGGCTGCACGCCATGCTTCTTTGCTTGCTGGTGATTGGTATTCGGCAAGGTCCAGTTTCCACCAACGTGGCAAACCAATACGCTGACTCAACGGGAATGCGCGGCTTTGAAACAGAATCACCTGCTCTGAAGGTTCTCGCTGTTCATCGCTTGATTTCAAATTCATAAAGTAAGCGATGATATCTAAGCTCTCCGCCATGATAGAACCGTCATCTTTTTGTAAGACCGGTACCATTTTTTTACCGATCAAATCGATAAGGGTTTGAGCATCGTCATAATCCACAGAGACAAGCTCGATGTTCAATTCTAGAGATTGAGCGATGTAGGCAACTCTTGCACAGAAAGGGCAGTGGTCGTAAATGTAAAGCTTCATAGCTTCCCTTAGTTCATAGTCAATACAAGTATCAGATGACGCTAATGTAACAGAAGTCTAGGCGGACAATAAGTGTTTGGTTTAAATGGCTACCGTCTAACTGTATGGCCCAAGTTTAGCCTGAGGCTTCTACTCTATGTATAAGATAATCAGTAGATTGAGGGAATTGCAGGCATAAAAAAGGCTCTGATTGTCCACTCTAATGCAGAAGAGTGAAGTCAACCAAAGCCTCAATATTGTTATCTTTAGAAGAGTGACTACTAAAGGAACACAGCAATCAAACTATGCTTTTTTAAGATCTTGCATTGGGTAAGTAAGCGGCAGTGCGCTTTCTACAGTTTTAACGTGAACGTAGTAACCACCAGCACTTAGGCCTGTAACTACCATCTCACCAAGCTCAACACCTTTTGTTGCAACAACACGATCATCAACTGAAAACACTTTACACACCTTCAATAAATTAAATTAATACGATAGATATCGAACGCGGATTTAAACAGATGGTACGTTAATCGACTAATCCGGTTATTTGTCGTAAAGATTAAATTTGATTATGTATAAATTAAGATATCTTAAAAGTCATATTGTTAACTGACTAAGCGAGTTTATTTGTCCGCAGGATAAACGACACCAACTTGCTGACGCATCTCTGTAATTAACTTAGCAACTGTTAAAGCGCGTTTTTCCGCTTCAGCTTGTGTTGTTTTATCCCCACCGATACAGTTTGCAAAAGCTTGCGCTTCGTAACTCATTGAGTTCTCGCTCTGTGTTTGAGTGAGATTTTCAATGCGGCCATCTCGGTATCGGATCTTAACATCGGTACATTCGGCGATGTGATCGATGATGATCGCGCCGCACTCACCTTGGATCTCACTTGGTGCGTAAGAGTCACTGACTTTGGAGTGCGCAAGGGTTACGTCAAACTCTGGGTATTGGAAGACCGCACAGCCATGCGCATCAACGCCAGAATCAAGCAGTTTTGCTGAAGCATGTGCACTTTCTGGCTTGCCAAACAGAGCAACTGTTGCGGCTACGCAGTAAAAGCCGATATCGACCAAAGAGCCGTTAGAGAAGGCTGGATTGAAGGTATTAGGATTACCTCCGTTTAGATATTTCTGATAACGCGATGAATATTGGCAGTAATTGATGTGTGCCTTATGTACCTTGCCGATTTTTTCTAATCCGAGTTGCACTTGTTTAAAGTTTGGCAGAAATTGAGATTTATATGCTTCAAAAAGCACCACACCGTTTTGCTCTGCGACTTCAAACATTTGAGTTGCTTCATCGATATTGGATGCGACAGGCTTTTCACATATGACATGCTTGCCATGTTTCATCATTAAGATGGATTGTGTGCAGTGCAATGAATTTGGTGAAGCAATGTAGACCGCTTCGATAGTGCTATCACTCGCCAAAGCATCAAGCGAGTCGTAGGTTGTATTAACATTGAACTCTTGAGCGAATTGAGAGGCGCTCTCTATGTTTCTTGAATAAACTGCAGCAAGTTTCATCGATTGAGTTTCGTGGGCAGCTTGAACAAACTTCTGAGTGATCCAATTGGTTCCAATTACAGCAAACTTAATCATATAGGTATCCAGTCGTTAGTGTATTGATTCTGCAGAGATAGTAGCATTCCACGTCATCGAATGTGTCTGAGAATTGAGGAACAATTAGTTCCCAAATGTTGCCTTATATCAAAAATACGGAATCATGGGACACGTTGGGATTCAGTTACAACGGTGCATAACGAAGGCATTTTTGCTAAAGTATTATGGAATTTAAATAAGGTAATGATATGCAAGTTCGGACAGCCAAGGTAACTGATATTCGCTCGATCTTAGAGCTTTCTGACCAGATAAATCGCCAACATCATCATGGCGCTCCAATGGTGTTTGCTCCCGCGTCTCAATCTTTTTCAGATAGTGAAGAGTACTGGTTGGGGCTGATGCTCGATCCCATTGGTGCTTTCTTAGTCGCTGTTAAGGGTGGTCAAGTTATCGGATTTTTGGCTGGGAAAGTTACGCAGAATCGCGGGGTGAGTTTTATCCAACCTCACAAGATCGCGAGAGTGAATACGATTGTAGTTAACGATGAAGTTCAGAGCCAAGGTGTTGGTAAGTCATTAATGAAGTCATTTAATCAGTGGGCTCAAGCGAGAGGAGCCATTGAACTCCGTTTGGAAGTGATGGAATTCAACCAACAAGCTCAGAGTTTTTATGAATCCTTGGGTATGGAGACGCAATCACGAACCATGTCTATGCGATTTGAGGAGATTTAAGCGTGCGTCTGTTTGCTCCTTTATTCGCTTATTTAGTTGTGTCGATGCAGATTGTTTATGCTGAAACATCTCCAATCGTGGATGTCCCCGTCTATGGTAACAAGTTAGTCGTAGAAAAAATCGTTTCAGATGCAACAGCTATTGAAACTATTGTGTTTGAGTCCGCACCTTCTCAATCTAGTCGCACTCCAACGTCATCAGTATCAGTGCCTCCAAAGCCTATCCTTAACCAAGACTCGCATAAAAATGGCGTTATTCAAAATACTAATAGCGAGCAGTTCGCCCAACTATCTCAAGGGACATCCCGCCGAATTTACACAAAACAAAATACCGATTCTTCAATCGATCCGTTGTTACAAGTTGTGACTTTGGTGAAGGTTGATAAATCTAAACGTCGAATGTATCTGCTGAAAGGGAATGAGGTCATTCAGGAGTTTCGAATAGCGTTGGGCAAGGAACCAAAAGGGCATAAACGTTTTGAAGGGGATAACCGCACGCCAGAAGGTCAGTATCAACTGGATTACATCATGGAAGACTCTGATTTCTATCGTTCGGTGCACATTAATTACCCGCGTTCTTCCGATAAGCAATGGGCCAAAAAAAACAAGGTCGACCCAGGTGGCAATATCAAAGTCCACGGTATTAAAAATGGTGAATGGCGTTCACCTAGTTTTATCCAAAGCTTCGATTGGACTGATGGCTGTATTGCATTGACCAATCAAGATATGGATCAGTTTATCGAATTAGTTGGAATGGGTACCCCTATCCATATTGAATGGTAGGATATCGGCACCCATTTCCCTGAACAACTCTCAAAAACAATTGCCGAAATCAGCGCTAGAGCCAGTTACAGTAAGACTCGACCTGCACTGAAGATAGCAATTACAATGAGCAGTGCAATCGTGACGGGCTTGAATTTCTCTCCGCCAAATCTCTCAAACAACTTAGAACCCACATAGCCACCCAACATACTGCTTGGTAAAAGAACTGCGGTATGCCAGATCACATCTCGGTTTACTAAGCCTGCTATCGAAGCAGAAACAAATGCACTCGAATCGGCCAAAACAAAGAAAGCGATTAAACCCGCTCTTGCAATGTGAGGCTCTACTGGGCTAGCTAATGCATGTGTGCCAACAGGAGGCCCTGACATTGATGCTGCACCATTCATTACGCCAGCAAGGCTTCCCAGAAGATAAGGAGCAAATCTAGGCTCACTTTGATACTGGAACCCTTTGTAGATCATAAGTGCAGAAGCGAAGATAAATGCACTTATGATCAAGATTATCGCATCTTGGTTCACGGATTTGAGCAGGATTAAGCCGACAGGGGTGAAGGCTAAGCAAGGAATAAACACCTTCGAAACCCAGCGCCAATTTACGTGATGTTTAACCTTCGGTAATAATTGGATATTGCCTAACAGGTCGATCAGCATGAAAACGGGAACGAGTTCGATAACAGGCACGAATAACGCACTTAATGGCAATGCCACTAGGGTGAAACCGAAACCTGAGAAGCCACGAACTATGGCAGCGAAAATGAAGATTGCACCCAAAATTGGGAAAGTTGGACTAAAAATGAGATCCATAAATGAAGTAACCAATGAAGCTGCTTAAGAAAAGCGAGCTAATGAAACCAAGTGAGTAGCGGAATGTACTCCTACTCACTTGTGTTTACTACTTAATTTGCAGGTTTCTCGGGGTTAATTTCAAAGACGTTAAAGGTTATTTTCTGGTATTTACTAGGTCAATTTATAGCGCTGAATTTATCTGGAAAATCAGTGAATACCGCGTCCACTTTTGAAAGGAATTTGAAGCGAGAGGGGTCATTCACGGTATAGCACCATGTTTGAATTTTTGCTTCGTTAAGCGTATCAAGATCGCTCTGATTCACGTGTTCATAATTCATATGGCAGCTGAACGCTTTGACCTTATCAATGAGCATCAGATCGGCTTGAGTCAGTTGTTCGGTAATCACGCCAACGCGGTATCTCGGTAAATGGTGAGCGATTTCAACGATCACTTGATGACTGAAGCTAGATAATAAAATCCTATCTGTATCCAGATTTGAACGGATCAATTCTGAGTGTAACAGATCAACCACATGCGGGGCTTGATGTCTGCTATCGACCTTGATCTCTAGGTTAACGCTAAGACCGTGTTGTTCAACTAGGCCAAGTAGCTCTGAGAGCGTCAGTATTTTTTCTCCAGAGAACTCTTCAGATTTCCAGTTTCCGAAATCAAGTTGGCGCAGCTCTGCGAGCGTGTGCTCATCGACACGCCCTTTACCATCACTACAACGTTCTAGTGTGTGATCGTGACAAACCACAAGTTGATCATCCTGTGTAGGTTGAATATCAACTTCCACCCATTTCAAACCGAGTTTTGCGGCTTGTTCAATGCTTGCTTTGGTATTTTCTGGGTGAGTACCTGCTACACCTCGATGACCTACGATGATAGACGACATAATTAATCCTTCTTAAAGACGCACCGTAAAAACGCATTAATTATCAGTGTACTCGATTAAGCTAGAGCCGTCGTTAAGCTTGTCGTATCTTCGTGTGACTCCTGTGATGTGAAGTTATTTGGGTGAATGCGTTTGCCATGATTGTCAAAAATATGCAGGTTGGATTTATCGATGCTTAGTCCGAGAGGGACGGCTTGGCACAGCGCCGTTTCGGGTGTCACAGCGATAAAGGGTTGTTCGTTCACAAGGCCATGAACCAATTGATTTGGCCCTAAAGGCTCAACCACGCTGATGCGTAATTCAAGCGGCAGCGCGTTCATGACTAAATCGGCACAAACCTCAGAGTGTTCTGGCCGAATACCAAGTGTGATGGATGTGTTTTTTACGTGGGCGTATTCGGGCAAGTACATTTGCTGGTCGCCAATTTCAAGGTAGCCGTCGTCGAGTGTTGCTGGTAAGAAATTCATCGCAGGGCTGCCAATGAAGCTTGCCACAAAGGTACTGGCTGGCTGGTGGTAGACCTCTCTTGGTGTACCGACTTGCTCTATTTGACCGTTGTTGAGTACCACAATTCTGTCAGCTAGTGTCATGGCTTCAACTTGATCATGAGTGACGTAAACACTGGTCACGCCAAGCTCGCGTTGCAGCTTTTTGATTTCTAACCTCATGTGAGCACGCAGTGAGGCATCTAGGTTAGATAAAGGTTCATCAAACAAGAACAGTTGAGGGTCGCGTACGATCGCTCGTCCCATGGCAACACGTTGACGTTGACCGCCTGACAATTTAGCGGGTTTATGATTGAGATATTCTTCGATTTTGAGTGTCTTGGCGACTTTCTCAATTTTCTCTTCAATTGTGTGTTGGCTGACACCTCGGTTTTTTAACCCATAAGCCAGATTTTTATACACTGTCATGTGTGGGTAGAGCGCATAATTCTGAAAAACCATTGCGATATCGCGCTTTGCTGGCTTCTCGGTATCGACTCGACGACCGGCTAAGTGAATCTCACCGCCAGAGATGCTTTCTAACCCAGCAATGGAGCGCAAAATAGAAGATTTACCACAGCCTGAAGGGCCAACTAACACGAGAAATTCACCTTTTTCGATATCAAGAGATACTCCTTTAACGGCACGGTGACCATTTTCGTAAGTCTTGACCAAGTTCTTGATACTCAACATGATTGGTGTATTACGCGTCTGTCCGTTGTTTGTTTGGTGGTGACCAAGTATTTGATGACGAGTCGTCATTTGCGAGTCCTCTGTATTTTTGTGGATAGTTTGTTGAGAAGCTTTGTACTCATCTAGCGATTGAATATGGTTATCTTTCATTTGAGTTGTGTCGTTATTATTTTTCACTTTCTACTAGCCCTTTTACAAACCAACGCTGAAATACAACCACCACTAAAACGGGCGGTAACATGGCTAAAATGACCATGGCGAAAACATAGTCGTAGCGTGGTAAACTGGTTTCATTGATGTTGTTGAGTACTTGTTTGATACCCATCACGATGGTGTTGTAGCCTTCGTCGGTGGTCATCATGATTGGCCACAGATATTGGTTCCAACCCACCACAAACATGATGATGAAGATTGCGGCGATCATGGTTTTAGACAGTGGCAGTAAGATGTCGATCAAAAACCTAAATGGACCTGCGTTATCTAATTGTGCGGCTTCTAGCAATTCGTCGGGGATGGTTTTGAAGAACTGCCTAAAAAAGAACGTCGCGGTGGCTGACGCGATCAAAGGCAGAATTAAACCTGTGTAGCTATTAAGAAGCCCGAGCCCTGCAACAACTTCATAGGAAGGGATAATACGAACCTCTAATGGCAGTAACAGCGTCACGAAGATCAGCCAAAACCACGCCGTGGCGTAAGGGAGTCTAAAGTAGACCAAAGCAAACGCGGCCATCATCGAAATTAAGATCTTACCGATCGCAAAACCGAGCCCCATGATCATCGAGTTGGCGATCATTTTACTGGCGGTGACTTCGCCACTAAAGCCCATACTCTTGTTCCAAGCTTCGCTATAAATGGCGGTAAAGTTATCGCCTGGGAGCCATTGCAGGCCATCGCTGACAATGGTGTTTGGGTTATGCGTCGAACTGGCGAAGATTAGCCAGATAGGGACCAACATAAACAGCATCCCAGCAATTAAAATTAGGTGGTCAGAGACCTTATTACTTTTCATAAATAACTCCTGTCGCGTAATTCATTGCACGCTTGGCTTTCACTGGTGGTTGCTCTCTATTGCCGATAAGTAGCGCGATTGAAGGGTTAATAGTGAACACGCTTTTCTACAACGCGGAACTGGATAAAAGTCAGAGTGAGTACCAGTACTAAAAGCACTACAGATTGCGCTGAACTACCGCCCAAATCGGCACCAACAAAGCCGTCTCGATACACCTTGTAAACTAACGAAGTTGTACCGCCACCAGGACCGCCATTGGTCATGGTGTCGATCACGCCAAAGGTTTCAAAGAAGGAGTAGGTGAGGTTGATGACCAACAGAAAGAAGCCAGTAGGGGCCAGTAGTGGGAAAGTGATGGTCCAGAAACGTTTCGAGTCACTGGTACAATCCAGCATCGCTGCTTCTTTTACCGCGTAAGAGATCGATTGAAGTCCCGCCAGAAAGTAGATGAAATTCACCGAAACCTGTTTCCAAACCGACACTAAAATCAGAGCAAACGTGGCATCTATAGGATCGGTCTGAAAGCTAAAGTCCCAACCAATAACTGCAAATAACTCGGTAAACACGCCAATGTGTGGGTTAAACAAGAAAGCACCGATTACGCCTGCGATCGCAGGAGCAACGGCGTACACCCAAGTGAGAGTGACCTTGTAAGCCCCTTGTCCGTGAATGATATTGTCGGCTTTTGCGGCGAGCAGCAAAGCCAAGGCAAGCGATAGGAAAGAAACCACAATCGCGAACATCAGGGTAAAGCCAATTGAGCTGAGATACTCGCTCGATTCGAATAGCATTTGATAGTTTTCGAACCAAACGAATAGAGAAGAGGTGCCCCAAGGATCTTCCAGCATAAAGGAGAGATAAACTGCCTTTGCCGCTGGGTAGATAAAGAAAACCGCAATGATGAGTATCTGAGGTGCTAAAAATAGGTAAGGCAGCGGAGAGTGAAAGAATTGTTGACGTCGTTCCACAGGGTAATCCCAAAAAGTTATTAAAAGTTGACCACTAGCTAGTGACAGTTATCACTAGCGCGATATCAAGGAATGCATCCAGTTGAGTTATCGTTGTTGGAGCAAGAAATGGCGCTAATGAATAATCTCCTCGCGCCTCGTCATGACTCTATTTATTCGAGGGTGCTGACAAGACGTGAGGAGTAATTTACTGCTTTGGTTAGTTAAGCTTCTAAACAGAAACTTCTGAGTTAATAAAGCAGCTTTAGCTAACGAGCCGACCTAATTCATCGTGCGAGCGAAGCGTTTTAGTAGCTTGCTGCTTTCATCTTCGACTTTGTCTAGGCTGTTCTCAACGCTAGAGCGGTCAGCGAAGATATTGTCGAACTCACGGTGCATCACTTCACGGATCTGCGGGTAATAACCTAAGCGGTAGCCCTTAGTCCATTCGCCCGATTTAAGGCTTAGCTGCTTAACACCCACTTCTGCGTCTGGTTGTTCTTTGTAGTAACCAGACTCTTTCGCTAGTTCATATGCAGCGGTTGTTACAGGTACATAGCCCGTGGTTTTGTGCCAGTAAACCTGTGTTTCAGGCTTAGTCAGGTAGTCAAAGAATGCAGCCACACCTTTGTCTTGTTGTTGGTCATGACCATTGAGTGCAAACAGAGCGGCACCACCAATGAAGGTTAAGCCAGCATCCGGGTTAACCGATTTCCAGTATGGAAGGTAAGTTGTGCCTAACTCGAAAGGTACGCGGTTACGTAAACCACCGAATGAACCTGAAGAGCCCATCCACATTGCCACTTCTTGGCGCTCGAAAGGCGTTTGGTTTGCATCCCAATCGCTGCCGTAATACTTGTAATAACCTAGATCTGACCACTCTTTCATCTTGCTAACGTGCATCATCATGTCTTTGGTGTTGAACATGATCTTAGTAGGTAAACCGTCGTAACCGTTGTTTTGGTCAGAGATCGGTAGGTTATGACGAGACTTAAAATTCTCGAACATGATCCAAGGCGTTAGAGATTGAGAAAACGCAATGTGTCCTTCCGCTTTCAGTTTCTTAGCGACAACTTCTAACTCTTCATAAGTCTTAGGCGCGTCGGCACCTACTTCCGCGAGAAGATCTTTGTTGTAGTAGAGAACTGGTGTCGAACTGTTGAAAGGCATACCAACCATCTTGCCTTGGTTGTCTGCATAGAAGTTACGAACGCCCGCAAGATAATCGTTCGAGTCAAAGTTGTAGCCAGACTCAACCAGAATATCTTGTACGGGTTTGGCGACACCTTTAGCGTTCATGATGGTTGCAGCACCGGCATCGAATACTTGTAGAATGTTAGGAGCTTCGCCTGCTCGATATGCCGCGATACCCGCTGTTAAGGTCTCTGTGTATGAACCTTTATAGATTGGCGTGATCTTGTAATCATCTTGTGACGCATTAAAGTCAGTCGCAATCTTATTGACGGTTTCTCCAAGTTGGCCGCCCATTGCGTGCCACCAAGTGACTTGAGTCGTTGCGAACGCTGGCATTGCCGCTGTTGCGGAAAGAACGCCTGCCAAAATTAGCTTATTCATCTTCTTTTCCTTTTGGATGAAATCGATGTAGAGGTATTGAATTAGAGTATTAACGAGACGGTAGGGGTGTCGTTTGAAGCTATCTTGAACAGGCCATATTTCACTTACGTGGCTAAACCGTTTCAGTGATATGAAAGATTCGTTTCGATTTTATTTAAGAGAAAAGTTATTGATGGTTTTGATATTTATTGTGTGCAGTTTTTAAGAGGTTTGTTGTTCAATGCTCGCTCAATATTTGTTCAACAAAAAAGCCTCTCAAAAGAGAGGCTCTGAATAAGATAGATCTTGTATAAATTGGCTCAGTTCTAGTGTGCGATATCAAGTTGGTTGTCTTTCACGCCGTTAATACGGAACCAACCAGCAATACTGAATCGCTCTGTGTTTGTCGGCAGTACCTCGTGTGGGAACTGTTCAGATAAGAACACAAATAAGCGGCCTGACTTTGGTGGAATGGTCGCGATGTGGTTGTCTTTTAGATCGTAAACCACAAGCTCACCTGCGTCGTCTTCGGTCCATTCGTCGTTCATGTAGAACACTGTAGTCAGGCGGCGGTTCTCATTACCTTTGAAACAGTCTAAGTGCTTCTGGTAGAAGTCGCCTTTTTCGTATTTAGCAAAGTGCGCTTCGTACTCGAACAGACCTAAAAAGAATGCTTGGTTTGCTTCTAAACGAATTTGTTCCATTTTGTCGAGGAACAAAGATGCTGGTTCGCCCATATCACGGCGTACCCACTGAATTTTGTCACTACGAATCGTTGCTTCTCGTGCTACGTCATCGTTACGGCCGATCCTAGCCTTTTTCCAGTTCTCTGGAATGGAATCCCTCAATGCCACTACTTCTTCGCGAGTTAAGAAGTCATCCCAAACGAAATAGCCTTGGGTAGAAAGAGCATCGATTAGTTGGTTCATGTATAGCACTCAGACAATAAATTAGAGGCGCATATATAGTCCGAATAACTCAGGTCAACAAATAACATGTTTTGTCGTTACGATAAATGGTGCTGAGCGCTTAAAGCGTAAGGCTTGTTAAGCAAGGTTTTCGGTCATGTGAGCATTCGGTAATACTGAAAAATATCGGATTAAATTGATGATCATCTTTGGAATCTGTTCCCGTTGCACTGAGTTGAGTTGGATTTGAGTAATTTAGTGGATACCAATGGAAATCTTGATTCGAGCTTTCTATTCGGTTTAGGTTGTTTTTAACAAAATGATCACAATTGATTGTGAGTTTGCTATGGTGTAGATCCGACCAGTTGTTTTATCACAAGGAGTGGGTTTGCAACTGCATACTATTAAAGGTTATATCCAAGACATATATCTCGTAGAGTACCCTGACAGGTTGCTGCTGCTTGATGGTGCATGTCGAGCTGACATCCCGCATTTGAAGGATTTCATCGAAACTGAGCTTGTGCGTGATTTTGCTGATTTGCATACGGTTGTGGTTACGCACATGCATCCAGACCACGCAGGAGCAGCGCACAAGCTCAGAAAGCTGACCAATTGTCATTTGGTTGCAGCAAACCGAGACAAGGATTGGTATTACGGCATTGATGGCATTTTGATGCATATGACCGATCTGGCATTGGCACGATGGATGGCGAACCGATTGGGCAAGCCAAAAGCAAATTTGTGGTATTCAAGAAAGTTAAAGCCCGACTTCAAGTTGTCGGATGGTGATAGCATTCCGGGGTTTGATGACTGGTTAGTTCTAGAAACACCGGGTCACACTGACAGAGATCTTTCCGTCTATTGCCCATCACACAGTATTGCCTATGTGGCGGACTTAATGGTTGAGGTCAAAAAGAAGCTGATTCCGCCTTTCCCAATTTTTCATCCCAATAAGTATCGAGCGTCGGTGTCTCGTATCTATGACATGCAGGTCGACACCTTGCTGGTGGCGCATGGGGGACAAGTGAATTTGAGTGAGCAAGCATTTGAACATTTGTTGCTGAGTGCGCCAAGAAGGCCCGTGACACATTGGCGAGTGACTAAAATTAAACTCAAAGGTTTGGTTAAATCTGTTTGGCGATTTGGGTTTAACAATAAAAAAAATCGCCACAAATAATAAAGGCCAGTCTCAAAGACTGGCCTTTATTAACGCGCGTTGTTGACTCACTATTTGAGCTGTGGAGCAGTTCAATTAGTGAGAAATTAGAAATTCGCCCGCTGGGTCAACAATCACTTTGTCACTCATGCCTTGACGACCAAGCAGCATCATATAAGTCATATCCTGACGGTTGCTCAGTGTGATATCGATAGGCCATTCCTGACCACCAATTTTTAGCATGGTTTCAATCACACAACGGTGTTCAACTTCGCCGTTCGATGACTTGATTCTTTTACTTGTTTTCAGCTTCGCCTTGCAGCGCACTGTTTCTTCTAAGTGGTAAACGTCTGGGTGAAGATCGAACTCAACGAAGTTTTCACCGTCTGTTTTTACACATAGTAGATTGTCTACGTGCAGAGAAGAGGTTTGAGCCCCTGTATCAACACGCGTATGTAGTCCAGTTATCCCTAACTCTGGTAAGCAAAGTGCTTCTGTATTCCCTATGATCATTTTATTGTTCATGTTTTTTCCAATCATGAGTAAACGGCGTTTAATCAGCCTTTGCCACGAGTACGGTTAGCGTTTGGTTTTGCATTTTTCTCGATGAATCCGAAAATCATATCTGCTACATCTTTGCCTGTCGCTTTCTCGATACCTTCTAAGCCTGGAGAAGAGTTCACTTCCATTACAACAGGGCCATTCTTAGATTGTAGAATATCGACACCACATAGGTTTAACCCCATGATTTTAGCTGCATTGATCGCTGTTGCGCGCTCTTCTTTGGTTAGTTTAACCAGTTGAGCTGTACCGCCACGGTGCAGGTTAGAGCGGAATTCACCCTCACCAGCTTGGCGCTTCATTGCTGCAATAACCTTGTTACCTACAACAAAACAACGGATGTCTGCGCCATTAGCTTCTTCAATGAACTCTTGAACCAATATGTTCGCTTTTAGGCCCATGAATGCTTCGATAACGCTTTCAGCTGCTTTGTTTGTTTCTGCTAGAACCACACCGATACCTTGAGTACCTTCAAGAAGCTTGATAACCAGTGGCGCGCCACCTACGTTTTTGATCAAGTCTTGAATCTTGTCTGGGCGGCTAGCGAAACCTGTTTTTGGTAAGCCAATACCTTTGCGAGACAACAATTGTAGTGAGCGCAGTTTGTCGCGAGAACGACTGATTGCTACTGACTCATTGATACAAAAAGTGCCCATCATTTCGAATTGGCGAACAACCGCAGTGCCATAAAAGGTAATGGAAGCGCCAATACGTGGAATAACAGCATCGTATTGAGGTAGCTCTTCACCCATGTAGCGAATCTTCGGATTGTTACTCGCGATATCTATATCACAGTGCAGCGTGTCGATAACATCGACCTGGTGACCACGTGCTTCTCCAGCCGCTTTTAAGCGAGAAGTAGAGTATAGATTTTCGTTGCGAGAAAGAATTGCGATACGCATGGCGTTTCCTTAGTTAATACCTGATTGGTAACTGCAAATAAATGAGTTGTTAGCTGAGCTTTCAGTTTTTCTGAGGCTCTTTGCTTGCTTCGGGGCGAACCTTAAGGCTTTTCGTTTAACTAAGAAAACGAATTAAATTTGTCGAGTCGACAACGGAAATTTATCGAATGTGTGAGCGATTGGTACAACTAGGTTGAGAGGGAGTTTGGAATGGAAAAGCGAGTTGAGACCTAACTCATATTGGGGGTAGGAGCCTATTAGGTTGTACTCAACTCGCGTTAACTCGGTGCTTAAAAGTGTACTAATAACGCCAGTTACATAGCTCTATAAGTGTTCGTAGTGCTTCTCTTTCGAGCTTGCTACAGGTGCTTTTTAGCTTATTAAGATAGTATTTTCTCATGATGATTACTTCTCTTGTATTAGGCTTTGGTAGGAACTCGTCGTTCCTTGTTGACCCATTAATTATGGTCACTTAATAGGAAGTAATAAACAGATGGATTTTTAATAAGTTGTTCCTGTTTTTGTCTTTTATCGCTACTTTTGAGCTGATGTGTTTTATAATGAGCTTAATCAGGAAGAGTTGTTTCTAAAAAGGTTCATTATTTGTCTGATCTAAACATGATGCGTTACTACACAAGGCTAGATTCGTTTGAGCCTAACCTCTCACACTCGGTTACCTTAACTGAGGTCGCAGACAAGCTGTTCACCAGCTTGCGCCATGCTCGCACCTTGTTAGGTAAGATGCATCAGGCTGAGTGGGTGGTGTGGGAACCAAAAGTCGGTAGGAATCAACGTTCTAATCTGACCTTGCGCTTTAGCAATCAAGAATTAAATCAACATGTTGCCAGTAAATTGATAGAGCAGGGCAAGTACGAAAAAGCACTCTCAATTCTAGACAATGACCGCGCTGTATTTGGCTCTCTCCTCCAAGAAACCTCTGGCGCGACAATGCGTGAAGGGCTGCTGCACGTGCAATTAACCTATAAACGTAAGTTTGAAGACCTATTCCCGCATCATATTCACCGCAGTAGTGAGCGATTTTTGATCAGGCAAGTGTTCAGTTGTTTAGTGACTTGTAATGGCAAAGGGGAGTTGAAGCCTGAGTTGGCGCATCACTGGCAATATGATTCTGAAAAGCTCGTTTGGACTTTCTATCTGCGCCCAGGGCTTACTTTCCATGACGGACAGCCTGTGGATGCTAAGCAATTAGTTTCGATGTTTTCTGCGTTGCAAACCTTACCTTTCTATCAGACAGAACTTGCCCATGTCGCTTCAGTTTACAGTGAGCAGCCGTTAAGAATCAGCTTCCAACTGACCAAGGCCGATACTGGTTTTGCTGGCTTGCTTGCTGGCGTTAAGTATTCAATTCAACCTGCTGCGCAAGTGACCCGTGAGCCATCGCCATTCAATTCGGTATCTCATGCTGTTATTGGAACAGGGCCCTTCAAAGTGGTTGAGACCAATAATGAACGTATCAAACTCGCGGCATTTGAACATTATTATGGCTGTCGTTCTTTAACGGATGAGGTCACCATTTGGCAATTTGAAGAATCAATGTCGGGCAGTGCTCGTTTTGATGACAGCCAAATGCACGTATCGCCTTATGAAGATTCTTCTTGCTTTCATCAGTTAGGGAAAAGCGATGCGGAACTTGTTTCTGCAGACACAGACGGCCTTCGTAGCCGAGTCGAGGATGGGTGCTTATTTATCCTGTTCAATCAAAACTCTGGGGCAACTCCGCTTAATAATGAGCAGCGTAAATACCTTTCAGAACTGACCAACCCACAAGCGATCTTGTCTCAGTTGGAACATAACAAAGGTCTGTTTAGTGTCTCTTTGGCTCAAAATATACTGCCAAGTTGGCAGAAATTGTATCGAACGCCTTCGAAAGAGGCACAACTGCCGAAAAAGATGAGTATTGCGGTTTACGACTATTATGCGTTGTATCGATGTGCCATCTGCGTTTCAGACATATTGAAGCGATATGGCGTGGAAGTTGAGGTGAACACCTACAGCTTTCGCGAACTGGCGCAGCTCTCTCAGAGTGGCGATTTAAAAGAAGACTTGGTGCTGTGTAACTTGAATCTCGATGATAATGCTCCGTCTTCGCTGTTTTCGTGGATGATGAATGATCCTGTTTTGCACTCTGCATTAGGAGAGATGAACAGCGATTGGTTGAAGCAGCGCTTAGATCATCATAAGGCATCGGTTGAACTGCCGAATTACTTGGCAGAGTTGGAGCCCGTTGCATCGACGCTGATCTCGGATTATTGGTTAGTGCCTATGTTCCATCACCTACAAACCGTGCGTTTCCAAGGTATTCTGAAGAATGTAGCCATCACGAACTGGGGTTGGCCAGATTTCAAGAATGTATGGTCTGCGGATTAATATTTCTAACTAAATAGATTCACTATTCTTTTCTAGCCGATCTCGGCAGGTCCACATATAGCCAAAATATAAGTTACACTAGCCGGTTTACTTTTTAGTTTTACTATGTAAACTAATCAGTGTAGTTTTGCGTTGGGATAGACCCAATGATTAAAGAGATACCAATGAAAAAATATCTATTACCGATTTTAGGAGTACTTGCCGTGGTCGCTATCGTAAGCACAGGTTCACAATCAAACGACAATCTAGATAAGCTTCCGAAGAAGTTTGTTAACAGTGAGTTTGAATACAAATCGGGTATGTCTGATATTTTTTCAATCTTGAAAGCTTACGTGACTGTGGAAAGAAATGAGCCGGTGCCACGAGCTGCATTGCCTCTGATACCGATGACAGCCGAGCAACTGATCGAAGAACAAGACGATGTTGCTTACCGCTTGGGTCACTCTAGCGTGATGATGAAACTGGATGGAAAACTAGTGATGACTGATCCTGTGTTTAGTGATCGCGCATCGCCAGTGCAATGGATGGGGCCAAAGCGCTTCCACCCAACACCAATCTCATTACAAGAACTGCCTGATATTGATGTGGTAGTGATCAGCCACGATCATTACGACCATTTAGACAAAGGTGCCGTAAAGGTATTAGCAGACAAAGTAGGGACATTTTTGGTGCCACTCAGAGTCGGTGCTCTACTAGAAAAGTGGGGCGTGGATAAAGCAAAGATCATTGAGTTGAACTGGTGGGAGTCAGCAACCGTTGCTGATATCGAGTTCACTTTGACGCCGACACAACATTTTTCTGGGCGTGGCTTACTTGATCGTGACCAAACATTGTGGGGGAGTTGGGTCATTAACGCTTCAGATAAGAAAGTCTTCTTTAGCGGTGACTCTGGTTACTTCAACGGCTTTAAAGAGATTGGTGAGCGTTTCGGACCGTTTGATTTAACCATGGTTGAAACGGGCGCGTATAATTCACTTTGGGCGGATATTCATATGTTCCCAGATCAAAGCGTTCAAGCGCACATTGACCTTCAGGGTAAGGTGATGATGCCAATCCACAACAGCACGTTTGACCTTTCTATGCACGATTGGCAAGACCCAATGGAGCAAGCACTGACGATAAGCAAAGAGCGAGACGTGCAAATGGTGAGCCCTGTGATGGGTGAGCGCCTACTGATCACAGAGCCAGTGCCCGTTCAAGCGTGGTGGAAACTAGCATCGAATTAGAGCTGTTACCTAATTAGAACTGGCATCTAATTAAAACGGTCATCTAAGTTAGAGGTAGCCATACCGCTAATCTATATCAAATCAGCTCATACAAAAAACGCCACCGATCGTACGATTCGGTGGCGTTTTTTTCATCTTTCTAAAGATCGGCTTTGTTTCAAAGAGCCGATCTATTTCTAATCACTCATTCTCTAGATCAGTTTTCTAGATTGTGAGCCATCTTGCTCGCGATCTTTCGAAACTGTTCTAATTCATCGTCGGCCATGCCTTTGGTCATTCTCTGCAGCATTTCACGATCAATATTCGCGACCTTATTCATGATCTCTTGACCCTTATCGGTCAGAACCAATAACTGGCTGCGCTTGTCTTCGGGATTAGGCGATTTCTTCACAAGTTCCTGACTGATCAACGCGTTAACGAGCCTAGTGACTTGCGCCTTATCGCGGTTTAGGAAGTGTGCAATATCAATAGAAGTACATGGAGACTTCTTGGTAATGATCTTCATTACACGAATATTCATTGGCGCGATGTCAGAGTCCAAACTCTCAATCTGTTCACTCATTTGACGTTTCAAAGAGTGTACCAAACGAAAGATGGATTCTAGCGATGTGTTATCAGACATAAACGATCCTTAGAAATCTAGTTGACAATGTCAACCACTTTATTTATAGTTGACATTATCAACTTAATTGTTCGTAAATTCAAGACAGGAATATAGATATGACGATTCAAGCAACATTAACGCCAACTCTTCCTGAGCAAAAAGCCACGCCTGTATTGCACAAAGCTTTGGTAATGATGAGTTTAATGCTGACGATTGGCGGCAGTTTAACAGCGGTTATGACTTACATGAATGTCGGGTTTGGTGAGGAATTCATCAGCAATTGGCTATCATCGTTAGCGCTTGCTGTCGTGATTATGATGCCAATCGGCATGGTGATGATGACTTTGGTGACTAAAGTCACTGCTAAGGCGTTGCCCAATTACGGCGAGAAAGCTCGCAACCTAATCGTGGGATTGATTATGGCTTTTATCATGGAGTCCATCATGGCATTTGTAACAGCGGCAAATAATATTGGATTTTCGGATCCATCGGCGTTTACCAGTGGATGGTTTAATGGATTTATTGCTGCGCTTCCTATTGGCCTTACGATCATGGTCGTGATGTCGATGACGGTTAAACCTAAGCTCGAACGATTCATGAAGAGCTAGCCAAAATACTTTTTAAGCATTGTAGGAGATCCACATGACAGCATTCACAGGCAAACACAATAACTACCGTATCACTATCGAAGAAGATCGTGAACTTCAAACCATGCAGTTTGAAATTGAAGACAGAGAAAACATGTTCGCGATTGTTGAGAAGATCAAACAAGACAGCGGCTTAGACGAGCAATCAGCAGCGCGACTAGGAGTGAGCATTCGCTTGCTAGGTCCATTGATGATGCAAGATAGAAAGCACCCTCTGTTTGTTGATTTCATGCCTCATTTCAGAAACTTCATGCAGAATCTGAAGAAGACGTTGAAAGGGCAGTAAAGCCTAATCATCAGTAATACATCGAAAAGCCAGTAATCAAATTACTGGCTTTTTTTGTCTTTAAATCAAAATAGTTTCAGTTGTTTGCGTCTAGAATATGGGGAAATTGATGGCTGAATTTGCGGTGTTGCTTCGTTGTTTAATTGTCTATTCAAGCTTCAAGAAATCCGATATTATACAGGTCATAAAAATAAAGGTGGTATTATATGACAAATGTATTTGAGCAAGCAGCTGAAGAACTGCTGAGTCGCCGCGTCGCGGGAACTAAAGCACCAAGATTGGACGAACAGTACCGTCCGAACAACTTGGAAGATGCCCTGAAGATCCAATCATCAATGATCGATCTCAAGAGCGACAAGGTCGGTGGTTGGAAGTGTTTACTTCCTCTGGCTGAAGACAAGTTTGTTGTTGCACCTATCTTTTCGGGTAGCGTTCAACAAGGCGAAGTTTGCGAACTGTTTGCAGACAACGACGTAGTGCGCGTTGAGCCTGAAATTGCATTTACGCTTGCTAAGAGCCTGCCTGCAAGCCAAGAAGGTTACAGCGAAGAGCAAATCAATGAAGCGATTGGTTCTTGCCATATGGCTCTTGAGTTAATGCAATCTCGCTTTGCTGATGACAGCGGTGCCGAGTTCTATGAAAGACTTGCTGACGGCCTAGTAAACCAAGGCTTGTTCATAGGCCCTGAGATTGATCGCGAAAAAGCGTTCACTTCTGCTGAGATCAGTATTGAAGTAACTCAAGGCGAGCAAGTTCAAGCATTCGACGGTAAGCATCCGAATACACTGCCACCAAGCCCTATCTACTGGCTGATTAACTACATGACTCGTCGTGGTGTTGATTTCCAAGCGGGTGAAGCAATCATCACGGGTTCTTACTGCGGTATCGTGGAGATGGGCTTCGATAAGCCAACGACCTTCCACTACGAAGGCATTGGTGAATACCAAGTGACGTTCCAACAAAAAAACTAAGTAAGAAAAAAGCTAAATGAGCAACAGCACTAAGCAGGCAAAAGCTAGCTTCTGTGTAAAAGCTATTTGTTCTCGAAAAGCTTTCTGTTCTCAAAAGGCTATTTACTGGTGAGTAAATAGCCTTTTCTATTATGTGATGTTCAATAGTGTGCCTATCACTTTGCATTAAATTGGGCGTTTAGACGTCTAGACGTTGACAAGTTCTAAGTGTGACATTAGTCTCTCTTCTCCCTGTTCTATTGCGTTGTCGTTCCATGTCTAATTCGAAAAATTCTAATGCTGTAATTGCACCTTCTGCAGTTGCACTTATCCCTCTGATTGTTTTCCTTTCGCTGTTTATTGGCGTAGGTACGTACTTGTCGTTGCAAGGCGTCGACTTTGCGTTCTATCAGCTTCCAGCTCCGATTGCGGCTTTGCCTGCGGTGATGTTGGCGCTGTTACTAAGCAAAGATAAATTGAACCGTGCTATCGAGCAATTCCTGAGTGGAGTCGGTCACAAAGACATTATTGCAATGTGTATGATCTACCTATTGGCGGGTGCTTTTGCGGCTGTGGCTAAAGCGTCTGGTGGCGTTGACGCGACTGTAAACCTTGGCCTATCTGCTATTCCAACTAGCATGATTCTGCCGGGTATCTTCCTTATTTCTGCTTTCATCGCAACAGCAATGGGCACTTCTATGGGTACCATCGCTGCGGTTGCACCTGTGGCGTTAGGCATTGCAGATTCAGCAGGCATGAGCATTCCACTGACAGCAGGTGTTGTTTTAAGTGGCGCGATGTTTGGTGACAACCTTTCTATCATCTCTGATACCACGATTGCCGCGACACGCTCGCAAGGCTGTGAGATGAGAGATAAGTTTAAAGAAAACATCCGCATTGCACTTCCAGCTGCTCTTATCGCGATTGTTATCTTTGCTTTCAACAGCACTGCAACTCAGGTTCCTGAAACAGGCCCAATCGAGTGGCTTAAAGTTCTGCCGTACATCACTATTTTGATTCTTGCAGTATCGGGCATGAATGTGTTCGTTGTGCTCACAATCGGTATCCTGCTGGCGGGTGGTGTGAGCCTAGGTTCTGTTGAGAACTATGGTTTGACGGATTACGCTCAAGATATCTATGCAGGCTTCGGTAACATGCAGGAAATCTTCCTACTGTCGATGCTGATTGGTGGTTTGAGTGAGCTGATGCGTCGCCAAGGCGGACTTGCGTTCCTGACTAACCTTGTAAGCGGTGTGATTCGTGCGTTTGGTTCTTCACACTCTAAGCAAGCGAATGGTCGTGCGAGTGAGCTAGGTATTGCTGGCTTGGTGTCTATGGTCAACATGTGTACGGCAAACAACACAGTAGCAATCATTGTGTCTGGTAGTGTGGCTCGCCAACTGGCGGAAGAGAACAACGTGTCTCCGCGTCGCTCAGCAAGCTTGTTGGATATCTTCTCTTGTGTGATTCAAGGCGTACTGCCTTATGGTGCGCAGGTGTTGCTATTAGGTTCAGTATTTAACTTGTCTCCCTTGGATATTGTGGCTAACTCTTACTACTGTTTTGCTCTTGCGATCGTGGCTGTGTTTGCCGTGTTTATCAAGCATCCAGCGCGCCAAGTGGCTAACGCTTAGTAGTAATTGACCAAACTCAGTCGTAACTGGCTTTGATAAGAAGGCTCCTTAATAGGAGCCTTTTTTGTGCCTGAAAGAGTTGTTTGGAAGCTAATGTTGATTTGAGCAGAGACAAAACCGCCCATGTGGGCGGTTTCTAAGTTCTATAAGTAGTTTTCAAGTTAACTGTATGTAGTGTGAGTGACAACTAAGCTTGAGACCTTTAGACGAGCTTCGTAGTCACATACTCTTTGTTTCTGACCATCAGCCACATCAGGCCGCCTAGAGTACCGACGGATAATTGAATAAAGCCTAGATTTTCAATCAGGGACTCTGGGCGTATTGAAACCAACACCATGCCAAGTGAACCACAAATCATGCTGAAGAACTGAATCAGTGCAACGGCAGAACCCGTGTCATGATCTTGTTGATTCAACATCAAGTTGGTACCCGGTACTCGCATGATGATCGCCATTAATGTCGCTGGTGCCGCGATGAACATGAAGAACCAAGGGGATAGGTCGCCAATGGTTAGAGTGAAGATTCCCGCAAGCGCTAATAAAGCAAAACATCCTGAGATGACCTTTTGAACCAGCATTCGGTAGGACAACTTCATGTAAATTGTTGGACCAAATGAGGCGCACAATGCATTGAATGCGAACGCGTAACTAAACTGTTGTTCGGTCAATCCAAAGTGATCGATGTAGATATAAGAACCCGCCGCAAGAAAGCCCATCAACGCCATCGGTATGATAGAGAAAATGACCAGCAGCTTGACGAACGAGCGGTTTTTCATGACCACGCCTATTCTTCCCCATGAGCGGAATATGGAACCTTGGTATTTGTTTTCGAGTGTTTCTTGGTAGCAGCAAGCTAATACTGACGCAAATGCACCAAAAATGGCGAGCGTGACAAACATCATTCGCCAAGAAGCAATTTTCAGTAAAAAGGCTCCAAACACAGGCGCAACCATTGGTGCGATGATCACCAGTGACATGATAGTCGCCATGATCTTTTCACGTTCTCGGCCGTCATAAAGATCTTTTACAGTGGCAGTCGCGATAACGGTGATGGCACTGCCCGCAAAGGCTTGGAATACACGAGCACCAATCAACTGTTCGATGCTATTGGTCATCGCGCACAATATGCTCGCGACCATATAGCCCGCTAATCCAATCAATAGGATCGGCTTACGGCCAAATTTTTCGCTGAGCGGCCCCCAGAACAAAAGACCGATGGCGTAAGTAACGAAGTAGCTGCTCAGGGTTAGGTTGACCATGGATCGATCAGTATTAAACACCTCGACCATCTGCGGAAGCGCAGGTAAGTAAAGGTCGATAGTCAATGGAGGGAAAGCACTTATTATGACGAGAAAAAATAGCATACCGGTCTTTCCCAGTACTGGTTGTGGTCTCTTCAAGGTGGCTCTCCGTTGTCCAAGGTAGGTTTCTAATTGATGTGATATTGATATACAGAAGGCTAAGGCACGTCAGACAAGAAGGATAGAGTCGTTCAAGAATATGGTGAAAGTATCGATGAACTTATTTCTATGAGTTCGAATCTACGAAGTCGGTCTGCGAACTGAATTGTATTACAAAACATTATTACTTTTATAGCTAACGAGTTCAATCAGTTAGTAGCAGGGTGGCTTGTGATCGCCAACGACACATTGTAATGATTATCGACTTGGCTTGTTATCTTTCCTTTGGGCGTTTTTCGACTAAACCGTTACGCTCTAAACCACGTCGAACGCTGCTGCAAAGCTTACCAAAGCGGCGCAGTTCCTCGAAGTTGGGGCCTTGGCCAATGGAAATACTGTGCTCCCAATACATTAACTCACTGTCGACCATCTCTAGTAGTTTCTTAGAGCAACCCGAGCAGTTTCCTTTTGGCCCACAGATAAACGTCTCCGATTCGTAAAGTGGGAGTTCGTTTTTAACTTCTTCAATTAAGCTTAGCATTGCCAAATTTAGATTAGGCTTTTTGGTTGCTAGTGGTTTCAAGCTTGGTGCTTGCGCAGTTATCAAAGAAGAAGTTTGTGTGTTGTGGTGCAAATTCAAAGCAGCTGATGACATATCAAAGGCCTCAAGGAGAGAAGACGGTGGGCATGCTACTCTTCACAACAAAGTGAATCTTGATGTAGTGCAATAAGCGTGGAGATATACCCAAAAGAGCTAGGAGCCACAAGCGGTATGACTCATGTTTTAAAGCTCGGTACTAATGAGAGGTTTAAAACTCAGCGTCGAACTGGAACTCCATCCACTCTTTGGTGACTGGGTGGTGTAGCGCAAGCCTTTCTGCGTGTAGGTGCAGTCGGTCAGCTTTATTGCCATATAGGCCATCACCCACGATAGGCATGTTAAGCCCTTCTTGGTGTGAACAGTGAACACGTAATTGGTGTGTGCGGCCAGTTTTCGGGTGCAAATAAACCTTAGTGGTGTCTTGGTTTCGCTCAATCACTTCCCACTTAGTTTCAGCTGGCTTGCCGTGTTCGAAGCATACAATCTGACGAGGACGGTCATACAAGTCACCACGCAATGGCAGTCGAATATAGCCTTCATCTTGGCCTAGCACACCTTCAATCATTGCGACATATCGCTTCTCAACTTCACGAGTAATGAACTGCTTCTGTAAGCTTTTGTTCGCACGTCGTGTTAAAGCAAATATCAGAATGCCAGAGGTCGCCATGTCCAAGCGGTGGATAACAAATGGCCCTTCAACATCGGGATGCATTTCTTGAACGCGTGTGTAGGCGGAATCTTTAATGTTTTTACCCGGTACGGACAGAAAACCTGCTGGTTTGTGTACTACAACGATGTGTTCATCTTGGAACAGGATATCGAGGTCTTTTCCTTCTGCTGGGTTATCTAGCAATGGGTTGGGGTCGACTTCCAGACCTTTCATCATGTGGCCTAAAATCGGTACACATTTGCTTTGGCAAGAGGCGTAGTATTTCTTGTGTTTGCGAATTTCAGATTTCGGTGAACGGCCCCACCAAAACTCAGCCAGTGCCAGCGGTGTATATCCGTTCAAATACGCATATTGCAGAAGTTTTGGCGCCGCGCATTCACCAGAACCGGCTGGTGGAATCTTGTTTGGTGTATTTTCAAAGATCTGGTTAAGGTCTTCGACATTGCCTTCCGCATTTTGGAAAGCGTATTGTGAAAACAACTTGTGTTGGAGCTGATGAGAGATGCGTGCTCTTTGCTCTTTGAGTTCCGCTATTTGAGTCGTAAATACGTCAACTTTACCTTGAAGCTCATTCAGAGTTTGTTCCCAGTTGAGTTTAAGGTACTTCTGCTGATTCTTGTCGGCAACACTGGCTTTGTTTAGTTCGTCATTTAGCTCTTCGAAAGCTTGCTCATCAAGGTTTTCTTTGCCTTTTTCACGTTGTTCTTTACGTATTTTTCGGCCTTCTATAATCAATAGACGCTGGGCTTCAATCTCTTGCTCTGCCTTTGCTTTCTGTTGTGCTAATTGTTCACACAGTTCAACGTAATCAGCGTTTGCTTGCAGCGCTTTAAATTTCGCATTAACAGCCATCATGTCGGCCGTGTCTTGATGGAAAAAACTGTCGCTGCTGAGCATGTCGAAGACTGGCGGTACAAAGTGAGGTAATAAGTTTTGATCAGCGATTTTACCAGAGAAAGCAGAGAAGTAACCCAATTCACCTTCTGGACTTCTTACTAACAACACACCAAACATTTTGCCGCGACCAGCGTCAGAATCCAGTCCGAAGTCATGCTGCCAGTCGGTTTGAGTTTCTAGATATTGTTGAAGCTGATGAGAAGCGATTTCACACAGTGCGTGTGGTTCATAATAGAACGGGAAGGTGAAACGCTCAGGCAACGAATATGACTCGATCGGCTGTTGAAAGCGAGTGAAGCAATGCTCAGGTGTGTGGCTGTTTTCTGAGTCGTGCGTTGGTTTGGATGAGTGCATATTGTCGTCTTACTACTTATATCTTGGTGATAAATGGTTGTGAGTCTACTGTGTATGTTTAAAGGCTTTAAACACAGTACAAGGCGGCGATTCTACTCTTTATCGAAAAGCGCCTCAAATAAGAAATGGTTCTATTACTGGATAGCTAAGCGAGATGGTTAACATTGAACCCATGAGCTATGGCTTGAACTTCATTAATTGATGAGTAACTTCTCGTTTTTAATCATAGAAAACAATTTAACAAACGAAGGGTGGTAGCCTTGCCGCCTTCTTGTTCAACCTAAGGTAACGTTATGATTCCACTCAATACTTCGATTGTATCTGGTGTCGCTATTTCAGAGATCGACGGACAAATGAAAATGCTACTTATGAAGCGTGTGAAGGGCGAGTTTTGGTGCCATGTCGCAGGCTCGATTGAAGCAGGTGAAACAGGCTGGCAGGCTATCGTGCGCGAGTTTGAAGAAGAGACCCAAATTAAAGTGGAAGCCTTGTATAACGCGCAGTTTCTGGAGCAGTTTTACGAGGCTCACGTTAATGTGATTCAGCTCATCCCTGTGTTTGCGGTGCTATGCCCACCCAACCAAGCGATTGAACTGAATGACGAGCATACGGAGTACCGTTGGTGCAATTTAGAAGAGGCAAAAGCGTTAGCGCCATTCCCCAACCAACATGCTGTCTACGATCATATCTGGTCGTATTTTGTCGATAAGCCAGTCAACCCGCTTTACCGAGTGAAATTGAACTAATACTGGTTGTTTAAGATCTAGGACCTACCAAGGTAAGGGGATAAAAAGGCGCTCACTTGTGTTTGGCATAACCCCACATCCACCTTCACGCCGTGCGATTCAAGGATCGCAACACCACGACCATTATTACGAGGGTCTGGGTCTAGCATCGCCACCACTACGTGTTTCACACCGGCTTTAACTAATGTATTGGCGCAAGCGGGAGTTCTGCCGACAAATGAACATGGCTCTAAAGTTACGTAAGCGGTAACGCCTTCCATTGCTCCGTCCGTTTCGCTGTCATAGCCATTCAGTGCTTCAACCTCGGCGTGGTTTCCACCGACTTTTTGCGTATATCCAACAGACACCACTTTATCGTTCCTAACCAAAACACAGCCTACAGGCGGGTTTGGTTGGCAATCAGGTAAGGCTTGGCGCGAAGCTTCGAGTGCTTGCTGCATGTATTGTTGGTTCATGGTCGTTACTCAGTATGACGAGAGAGCGTAGCAGCTAGTCGCCACGCGCGGTTGATGATTTGGTTAGTTACTAACTTACTCAGCTAGCAAGCTAACAAGTGGGGCATGTTCGATCTGATTCGGTTTTTAGTCAATGGTTTTAGCGTTTGAATTCGAAAGTTAGTTCACTGTGACTAGTCGTTAACTTCGACCAATGAGTTAACCAGTTTTTAGATTGTACTCTTTGATCAAAGATATCTCGGTTACGCTTTGGGTTAGGTGTGATTTGCAAATCAAACAAACTCTCTAAACCAAAAGACGAAATACACTCGATGTCTCCAGTTAGGCTCTGTTTTAAGGCGACTGCGGTCTCTTTCTCTGGCCAGTAACTCATCGCATCTAATGAGCTTTGGTAAGGTTCATCCCCATTTCTGGTGTGCATGCAGGCTTGATTGCGAACTTGCCAATTCAGTTCAGGTAACCGTTGCTTAAGCAGAGCCTCGTATCGAAGATCCGATTCGTATGAGGTATCAATGGTATCAAAGTAGATCACATCAATATCATTGAGTGGAGTCGGGGAGGCATGACCATGTAGGTGATCCCAAACGAGGTTTCTCACAAAGCCCGCAGCAACATAGCACTGCGGTAAACCCAGCTGAGCGACACAGTCTAAAATCTGCATTCGTAAGGGATCTTGTTTGATCAACGTGACGATACTGTTGGCTAGCGGGTCAATCATTATGATGTCGGAACATCGGTGATTTGGTAGTGACGTGTCACGTTCTTGGATATGTCACCCCATTGAGAAGCTTTTACTCGCTGTTGGTGCGCTTCAAATGCTTCTCGATTCGTAAACTCTTCATAAACTTCAAAGCGATTAGGTTGAAGGGTACTTTGACTAATTCGAAACACGATACAACCAGGTTCTGCCAACGTGAGTTCTTTGTGTACAACCAAGGCTTGGATGACTATTTCGAGATCGTTGTCTGGCACTAGAATATGCCCTTGTAGAATTGTTTTACTCATTATTACGTCCATTTAATTTTGTCAATTACGGCTTTTTTCTATCAAAAGCTCTATCCGTTGCAAACATAATCCCATTTTGAGTTTGTAACGTATAGGCTAATGTGAATAAAAACGTGTAACCCAAACTTACTGCAGGTTACGCTGTCACTTTAGGCGGTGACGGTAAGAAAATCTTGGGAACTAAATTCGTGTTAGTCCGGTCTACTTAATACGTATCATTGAACTGTATTGATACTGAAATGAATTTGTCATCTGCGAGAACTAACCTTAATTTCGAACAGCAGCTCATTAGATTAAATTGAGTCATGGTTGATATCTAGGTCATACTTTGATGTAAATGGTACTCAGAACTCTATATATTTTGTGATTTGTATCATTGAACTAGGCGTCAAACACCGTTAGATTCGAATAGTTGGTAATAAAAATAGCTCATGAAGAGCAGTTATAGAAAAGGAAATATCTCTTATGAAAAAAATGAGAAGAGCACAGCTTCATCGCGTTCGTATCCAATACTGGAAAGACACGTCAAAAGAAGCATCAAAGAAATAAGCTTTAAATCGTAAAGCTTTAAAAACTTAAAAACTGAAACAAATATAAAACGCAACAAACTGATTTCATTAGCACTCTCAAGGACCTTCATCTGGTCGGCGACTAAAGAAATCATCCCCCAAAGAGCTGACAGGCATCAAAAATGCAATCCAATGTCAGCTCATTAATACCTCTATTCGTTTATCTTCCTCCGTAAAACCTGTTACCCCAAACTAAAACTTGTTTATCTCTTGGTTCTGTCTACCGGGTCGCATCCCTATACTTGTTAAAGCTCTGATAATAAAAGCTCCCGATTTCTCAGAAGCTTTGGTTTGGATATCTTATGTGACTGCCTGATAAAAGTTCGCGCTTGGGATATGACGCTAGCTAGCGTTGGAATAGCGTCTTCAAGCTAACATCGTCGGTTCTATTCAATTTAAGGCTCAGAAGATAGCCACCTACACCAATCAGTACGTAAATACTTAAAGATAAAACAGGTGCTTCTGCAAGCACGCTGAATGGGTTACTTGCTATGAGCACATTCATTGGCAGTGATGCGATGAGAGATAGGAAGTCGTTGATGCCGTAGAAGCCAAATACAGCGACAGAGAGGAACTTAATCGCATAGCTTGAGATAAAAATGACAAGCAATGGAGAGTTTACCAGTTGTGAAATTGCCAGAGTTACTGTTGCCAATGGCAATAAAACCAGTGCAACTAACATCATTCGTCCAAAGAACACAATCCAGTTGCTCATCACATAAAACAGAGATTGCTGCTCAACCAATAGCGCCAGTTGTTGCTCACTTGAGACGTTCAATATCCAGAATAGAAAATCTGCGAACAGCACTAACAATGCACAGATAGCCGGAATAACCACTAAACCGAAGCCTAGCTTCACGCCGTGAGTCATTGCATTGGATACCGGCATACTTCTCCAAAACATTGAACTGCCTTCTTGGCGTTCTTTACGCAGTGTTTTAGGGATATATAGCGTCGACAGGATCAGTGAAATAAGGCCCGCGCCAAAGTAGATCACTGAATTGAGATCTTGTGCGAACTCTCTGTGGATGTCGCTCACGTCACCATTCACTTGCATTTCAAAGAAAAACTCATGTTGCGCTGCGCCATTAAAGAACAGACCAACGAACAGTAAGAAACCACATAACGCGACAAACAGAGGCAATCGAGTGTTAACTTTGTGCTCGATGAGTTCTTTTTCTAGCATGTAAAAACTTGGATGCATTACGCCTTCTCCATCTGTGTTGCAAGGAATAGATCTGCGAGACCAACGTTATAGGTGTTACCCAGTGACTCAACCTGCGCTTTGTATTGACCTTCCAATAACCACTTAGTAGTGCCTAGCCCTGATTGTGAGGTCAGTGGGTTGAATCTCTGAATCTCGCTTGAATAGTTGTTTGCGACTTCAATAATGAAATAATCGTTTTCAATGTCTTCCATGCTTTTCTGCAAAACACAGTGACCTTGTTTCAGAATCAACACATCAGTTAATAGGTGTTCGATCTCTGAAACCTCGTGGCTTGCAATGATCATGGCGCGTTCACCATCATAAAACCACTCTAATAAATGACGATAAAAAGTATCGCGGTACAGCAAATCTAAGCCCAGCGTTGGCTCATCTAAGATCAGCACTTGAGTGTCGGTCGCGATGATGACCGCAAGGTGAAGTTGTACCTTCATTCCCTTAGAAAGCTGCTTAATAGTAGAAGATAGATTTATGTTGGTGCTACTTAATACCTGCTCTGCTTTTTGCCTGTTGAAGCTAGGATGCACACCTTGGGTATATCTAAGAAGTTGTTTCACTGTCATCCATTCTGGCAACACGTTCACATCTGAAATATACGATAAGTGCTGCATGAGCGCTGCGTGCTGGTGGATAGGGTGGTAGCCATTCACCTCTATTTCGCCTTGATAGTTGTGACCACCAAGCAGTGATTTGATCAGAGTCGATTTACCCGCGCCATTGTGGCCCAGCAGACCAAGAACTTGACCTGGCTTTAGCTCAAAGCTGATGTTCTCGACACCCACTTGATTTGAATAGGTTTTGGTTACGTTTTTCACGGAAAGTAAAGTACTCATGACTTGTCCTTTATATGTTGTGCTAGCTGTTTCACGAGTTCTTCGACACTCATATCAATGATGCCTAGCGTCTCAGCGATGGCTGGGATCTGTGTGTTGATGAATGACTGGTGTGCAGACTCTTTCAATTTTTGAAGTGCCCCTTCGGCCACATACATGCCTTTGCCGCGTTTTTTCTCTACCAAGTCTTCATCCACCAGTAACTGATAGCTTTTCATGACAGTAAGGTGGTTGATCTTGAGATCGGCAGCAACCGCACGCACAGAGGGTAATGCTTGTTGCTCTAACCAAACACCTTGAAGAATTTGGTCACTGATCTTTGCGGCAAGTTGCCTAAAGATCGGTTGGTCGTCTTTCCATTCGGTCATAATTAAAACTGCATGGTGATATACATATGTATAACACTAAACTATTTATTAGAATTGGCAAGCTCTTTATTGGTATGAGAGGGAAACGAATAGAAGTGCTAACGGTAAAATACAGAACGCGGGAAAGATGTTGAAGTCGCGGTCATTTCGCTTCGGTTTATCTTTGGATGTTAATTTGGTAGCTGTTGGTGGTTCGATGAAAGGTTATGTAATACTTTTCCTGTGAGCTCTGAAATAGTTATCGTTTTATGACTAATTTCAGTTGCCTTAATTGAGCTCACAGGTGGTTAAGATCGATAAAGCGATCAGTAGATTGTACTTTGAGGTCTGCTGTATAAGTAACCTTGATGCAAGTTGTAGCCAAGTTGACACAAGATGTATTGTTGTCTGCGAGTTTCGACACCTTCGTAAATCATGGTGATGTTTGATAGGCGCCCAATTTCTGAGATGTTGAGCAACACGCCTTGATGGTGATCCCCAGACTCAATGTCTTTGACAAAACAACGGTCCAGTTTCAAGTAGGTTGGGTCAATAGTGCTAATGATTTCGATGTTATTGTTTCCTGTACCAAAATCATCTAATGCGATCGTAATTCCCAACTTTTTGATCTCTTTGATGTTATCTATAACTTCACATCCGTAGCCGATATTGGAGTATTCGGTTATTTCGACAACAAATTCGTTCGCTTCCATCGCCATTAAGTGCTCTTTAATCTTCGTAAAGTTGGCACCGACTAAAGAGCTAGGGCAGACATTAACGCCATAAATTTCGTGGCTATTGTGTAACTTGGCATTTCTGACCGTTTCAATGATCAAAATAGTATGGAAAGTGAGTAAATTGGTACGTCTCATTGTGTCGATGAAGCTTAAGACCCCAACGTTACGGACTCGAGTCAACAGCTCATAATATAAAACGCTGTTGTCTTCAGTGTTAATGATGGGTTCCTCTTCACAGGAGATATGCCTCCAACGAAGCAGGTATACGACGAAGCCAATAATATAAGAGTGATATAGAAGTGCTGCTAGCAGCAGTGATAGTATGATCCACAATGCGACGATGTCATCGCTGTAGAACGTAATGGATGCACCTGTAGGCAAAGAGGCTTGATAAATCGACTGACTATTTCCACCTAGATTCAAAATATAGTAACCATCCTTTTCGATAGTTACTGAATCAATAAGCAGTGGGATTAACGAATTTCTGTAGCGTGCTTCGATAGCGCGCTTAGCAATACGAGCGGTGAGATCAATATTTTGCTCAGGGAGCACGAATCGTGAATAAGCGAAGTCCAAGCTATTGTAAAATTCGTCAATTTTATCGAGCTCCACTCTTTTTGAGCGTGTGGTGGAGATGTAGCATGAGCCGGAGGGGGTCGTCATCACAATCGAATCAAGATTGAGAGAATGTCTCATCGCGTGTACAGAACCATCGCTTCCGCAGCCATAATTCATGATCTCTTCTACTATAAGCTTAGTGTTTTCACTGTATTCGTCTGCAATCTTTGTCGTGTAAAGGATTTGGAAAAGGTAAACAACGAACAAGAAAAATGCAGAAACTGTGAATACAACGACCAGAGCTCTGATGAAATCTCGGTGGTAAGTGTTGAACATCAGCTTTAACATTTTGATGTGGTTTGGCTTAAATTTGTTGATATTGTACTTTGGGGTTATGCGGTCTGCTGAGCTTTTATCGAGATCAATAAAGTAACCCACTTTATAAAGATTAGAGATAAGTTCATTGTCGTTATTCACTTTTGCTTTCTTGCAGAGATTACGATACTTCTTTCTTATTGAAGCGATAATGTTTTTTAATGCGTATAGGCTGAACTCTTCATCAAAATGTGCTTTAAAAGATTCTTCAACATCTCTCGCGGATTGCGGGTTTGATATTGATGAGTTTTCAATTAAGTATTTAAATACGAAACTCTCTTTACTATTTAGACTTTCCTCTGATATCTTATTACTGTTTCTTTTTATATAGATCTTTTCTTCATTATAAATAAGTTGCAAGCTCTCATTATTGTTGTTTATATTGAAAGAACAGTGCATAGCTCAACTCCTAGGCGATCGTTGTTATATTTTCGTGATTGATGTGTAGTGACTGGGATTTTCATTCAACCCAAGAGTCCTTTCTAAATAACATAACTAAAATGTCACCATTCTCTCTCAAGATGTTGATATTAATCGCAGAATTCTGACTTTAATGAAAGGTTATGGAGATGTTCATCCAAAACCTGAATTTATAAATAAAAGCCGATGATTTACAAGGGATAAAGAGGATTTATCCATTTGTTTTAGCATTTATCCATTTCTCGCGTTACATTTTGCCGCTTTCATGTCGATATTTAGGGTTTGCTAATTTAGATGTTGTTTCTATTATCAAGGTTTATTGTTATGTGAGATTTATCAGAAATTTTCAGGATAAAATTAATTTATTAATATTTACATTACTAATTAGGATGTATAAAATTTAAGCTAATACTTTAAACATACTAGTTTTACGGTATTGATTTAAATATAAATATATTTTGTGTGGGTAATTTATAAAAATGGATTTGAAGGGGTTTCATTGGTTGGAGAGTATTGTGCTGATCTTAAGGGTAGATAATTTTAAATTTAACGTAGAATACGTATTGGCTGTATTTTTCTAGCACGTGCATTGCCTTGGATATTTAATAACTTCACCATCGAAGCGGCGGAAATCAACCCTAGAATTAATAAACAGGTGATAATTTACAATAAAGTGAAGCCACGTTGTTTTCTCATTTTCTTTAATTTCTTCTTAATATACAATTATAGGCAAAGGGTAATCTAAAAACTTATATCATTACAGTTAGTAGGTATAATGTTTGAGCTGTTTTCTTATCGTTTTTTTAACTATATTAAACAGTTGCTTATGAAACATTGTAATCTTGTATTTACTTATGCAAGCCTTTGTAAGCGTGACTTATGTGTGTAACAAGTGGTCACTAAGAAAGCGATTTTCTACTTCACTAGATGGTATAGGCTTGCTAAACAAGAATCCTTGCAAGTACTGATAACCACACTCTACTAAGAAAGCCTTCTGTGTTTCTGTCTCGACTCCTTCTGCAATCACTTTGAGCCCTAACTTTTCACATATAGCATAGGTCGCTTGAACAATAGCCTTACTCCCTTTGTGTGACCCGTGGACAAAGCTTTTGTCGAGTTTAACGGTACTAATGGGTAAGTCATGGAGCATTGAGAGCGATGAGTATCCGGTGCCAAAGTCGTCTAGATGAAGTTCTACTCCTAGCTTAGAAATGTCGCTTAATGCTTGTCTAACTTCACCATGTTTAAAAATCATTGACGATTCAGTGATCTCAAGTGCGATATTCTGAGGTTGTATGTTGTAGAAGTTGAGCATCGCAGATAGTTGTTGGGCGAAACTTGCGTGCATCTGGATACTAGAGATATTGATGCTCATCATTAACTGATTATCAAACTCTCTATGCCACATCGAAAGCTGTTTTAGCGCAGAATTAAGAACCCACCTCCCAAGCGGTACAATTTGCCCAGTTTCTTCCGCTAAGGTAATGAATTCATCAGGGCCAATGTCACCTAAGTCTTTGTCAGACCATCGGAGTAGAGCTTCAAACCCTTTCACTTTATTACTGTTAGTGTTCATGATGGCTTGGTAGTGCAAGTTGAGCTCATCATTTTCTAAGGCTTGGGCCAAGCGATGACGGATTTCAGCTTTGCGGTGAAGAGTTTGTGCTAAGTCGGGAGTGAATGTCTGAAAGCGATTTCGACCATTCGCTTTGGCTATGTGCATCGCCATTCCCGCTTGCTTCAACAGTGATTCTTGATCAACGGCGTTATCTGGAAAATGTGCGGTACCAATACTGCATCCTACTGACAGCGTTCCAATACCACTGATATGAAAGCTCCGGTTTAATGCATCAATAATGCGAGAACAGAGTAGTGGGATATTATGATTACGGCAGTTATGAGCGATTACAATGAATTCATCGCCTCCAAATCGGCCGATCATGCAGGTTTCATCTACCAGTTGTTTAAGACGCTCACCAACTTGTTTGAGCAATTGGTCACCGGCACTGTGTCCATACGTATCATTGACTAATTTGAAGCCATCAAGATCGACGAACATTAGTTCAAATGGCGCACGGTAGGCGATGCTGGTTTCCAATAAATTAGTAATGCCCCGCCGATTATACAGTTCGGTTAGACAATCGTGTTCAGCGTTGTACTTAGCCTTTATCAGGCGCTCTTTTTGCTTTGTTGTGCATGTCAGGTTTAGCAGTAATTCACTTTTATCGAATAGCCATTTGCCTTGAACATCAAAGTGATGAGTCTTTTCATCAATTTTACAACTGACTTCTTCTAAAATCTCTCCCCCCTTACGAGCGTAAAACAACCATTGTGCAGCGATCTCTTCGCTTGAAACGAAATCAGAGAGGGTAGTAAATGGGCTACCATAGTTTTGGTAAAATGCTGAGTTAGCGCTCACTACTTTTCCTGACTTATCAAATAGGAGGGATAGGTTCGCACCGTCAGAGCATGCTAGATCATGTTTGAGGCTGCCTTCTTCAGCTATGACTTGAACTAACATACCGGTACGGTCATCGGGCAGTGGAATCCCAGAAAACAAACATAATGCCCGTTTAGAAATGTATCTAGGTGTGAAATTCCACCATGTCTTGATGCTTTCATTGCGCAGAAATTGCCTTTGGTATTCTTCCAGTGTTGCCTCTATCGCTTTTGACATCTCTACACTAAAATCGCGAGATGTTAGCTCAAATAAAGACTCCGATTCCCACAAAGGGAGGGCACTGGTATTTGCCCAAGTTATTCTTTTATTATCAATGTCATAGATCCAGATTGGACATTTGAGATGTTCGAAAGGTTGATAACTGGTCATCATGTTGAGCTCTACATACTGATTTTTTGGTCGCACGATGCCTACCGAACTCATTCATTCAGTTGGTCGCGTATTCAATTGGATTCTGGCGTTTAATAGCCAATGCGAAACCGTGTGTTAATGAAAGAATCTATGAAAGGAAAAGCAATATTTTCAATGAGAACACGTGTTAAAGGTTTAGAGATCGGATGATCTTGGTGACTTTACCGTTTGGATTGGTTTCGATGGCATAGCCTTTCTTATCATCAAAAATTTCACCATCGATGAAGTGCCACCCGTTAGAGACCTCTAAGGTTTCTTTAGTGAAATTATCGTCGAACATAGAATGGTTTGGGTATACCGTTTCAATGGCTTCGAACAACAGTTGAGCTTCATCTCTATTGGTAGCCGTAAAGTCTTCTTTTAGGCACATTGTTAACTCCGGTAGAGGCTGAGTGGTAAAGGGTTCTGTCATTGACCCCAACACACCGTTATACGAGTAAAAGCGGTAGGATCCCGAATTACTTTCACTGCCGTCCGGTGATTTGATGTAAGGCGTTGCATTATAAAAGTCACAGGTGAAGACCATCTTTTGAATAATGCTGCTTTGTGAGATGACTTGAATGTCTATCCAAGACTTAACTTGATCTTGAATCTTACTGACCATTTCTTGCGAATGGGTATCAGCAGCGAGTGGTGTTGATACGAAAGTAGCAGTAGTCAGTAGTAATGACAGTGATTTAATCATTTGAAAAGTGGCCCTGTGAGGAAAGTCATTATTGCAAAATATTGTCTCTATTTGTTATTTGATTGGATGTTACTTGAAGAATATATGTCTTAACAGACGGCGCCTTCTTTCTAACAATCTAAAATACTGCAATGGAAATGACGCAACCGTTTTTATTGCGTTTTTGGTATTCTTGATAAGATTTATAATCTTTTAATTTCATATTTTATGGTGATATTAACTAGTATATAGGTGGTGTATGGATGGTTGATTTGAACGGTTGTTGTAAAGATCTGAAATGTAAGTGTGAGTAAGAAAATAAAGCAAATGTAAGGGCTGTAAAGTTACTTAAAAACTCGAGGAGGTATCCGCTCTAAACTACGGAATTTACGTAAATTAGAGTGAACTGATAGCTCATTGCTATGCTTTGTAAATGTATATTTACAAAAATGATTATTATGTTTTGCGTACGGTAAAATCGATACTCTAATAACAATATTGATGATATATGATCTGTATATATACTGCCTTTGCTTTTAATTAATACGGGTGATATGAATGTTGAAAACCAAAGTGCTCATTGTCGAAGATGACCAAGAGATAGCTCGTTTAACTACACTTTATCTTGAAGCTGAAGGCTACAATGTTAGCGTTGTTCATGAGGGTAATTTTGCTCTTGATGCAATCCGAAATATCGAACCAGATTTGGTCTTATTAGATTTAATGCTTCCAGGTATGAATGGTGCACAGATTTGTCGCCAAGCTCGTGAGTTTTACAATGGGATGATCTTGGTCTTGACGGCTTCTGCTGATGAAATGAGCGAAGTAAGCTTATTCAAATTTGGTGCAGATGATTATGTTGCGAAACCGATTCGTGGTCATGCGTTATTGGCGCGAATTGAAGCGTTATTACGCAGAGCTTCTCCTGTTACTGCTTCTATAGAATCTGCCCCTGAAAAGCAGTGTGATATCGTGATCAACACGACCGCCCAAAGTGCTACTCTGTATGGACAAAACCTCAAACTTACTTCTGCTGAGTTTGAAATCTTAAACCTTCTGGTTAATAACATCAGTCAAGTCGTTACTCGAGATCAATGTTGTCAGTTGTTTAGAGGGATTGATTACGCCTTCAATGACCGTTCGATTGATATGCGAGTCTCTGGTTTACGACGAAAGTTACGTATTCATGCAAAAGATAAGCAGTTGATCCGTACGGTTCGTAATAAGGGATACATGTTAGTTGCGTAAATTCATAGCGGCGAAACTTCGCTCTGTTTCAATGTTTGCCCGCTTGTATCTTGGGATTGTTGTGGGCATGTCGGCAACGATCTTTTTGTTTGTGAACCTAGGCGAAGGCCACATGCGAAGAACTGAGATCGAAACCTTCCTGAATGATGGTATTTACTTCGTTGAGCAGTATACCCGTCAACATAATCAAGAAAACTCTCTGTATAAAGAACTCGACAGAACAGGCTACCAACAATTTTATATTTTCAATTTACGTCTGTTAGATAATTGGTCGGGAGAGGCTCCTTGCCAACGATGCGAGTTATTTACTACTTTAAACGGTGTGCCAATATACCTTAGTGATAACAATCTGTATTCGGCGGTATTCCAACTTCCAAATTCTAAATTTAGTTTCGCATTTAGTGAGGTAGGGGATTTCTTCTCTCCTGAAATTGAATGGTATGAAGATTCAGAAAGGAATTTTTTGCTTGGGCTTTTGTTGGCCGTGATTGTCTCAATTGGGGCGAGTGTCTACTTACCTGTGAGGCGTTTTCAAGAAAGAATAGAATTGTTGGTTGAGAAGCAGAAACAGTTTGGCAAGGGGAAGCTCAGTACTCGCTCTGACCTCGACGACATTCATCCTGTGTCTGATTTAGCCTGCAGCTTTAACTTTATGGCGGAAGAGATCGAGAGCAAGGTGAAACAAAGCCACATCTTTGCTCAAGCTATCCCACATGAAGTGCGAACTCCGCTGAGTCGTATTCAATTGGCAACTGATATTTTGAGAAGAGGCGCGCCTGATCATCATCAAGCGCTTTTCGATGATATTGATACTTACATTGAAGATAGCAACGATCTCACTTCAGAAATCATCATGCTGTCAAAATTGAATGTCATGGACAACTCATTCTTTGAACTGGTTAAAGTGACCTCTGATCTTCATGAGTACTGTCTCGATCGGACTCGTTATTCGCAGTTAGATGACGTGACCTTTGATTCCAAAGTAGGTCAAGATTGCAAGATTAAGTGTGACTGCTCGATGGCACGTTTGGTTTTCGATAATATTCTAAAAAACGCTGGTAATTACACACACGATAAAGTGTGGATGACACTGGATGAGAATTCAGAAAATTGGTTGGTGGTTATTGAAGATAATGGTTCAGGAATCCCAGAGGACAGGCGTGATGATGTGTTTCTTCCGTTTGCGCGCCTAGATTCAAGCAGAGCTTCTACAACAGGTGGCTTGGGGTTAGGGCTTGCTATTGCCATGTCGGCGGCTAAAAAACTCACTTGGGATATCAAAGTCAACGATAGTAGATATGGTGGCGCTAAATTTAGTATTGTGATTCCTAAGTGCATATAACGGGTTGATTTAAGAGCTACTTTGGTTCATAAAATAACAAAGTCACGGTTCAATATTGTGGCTTTGTTATTTTTAATCGACATGTGTTTATCGCTTTGAACGATGTAGGCCATAAATAGCATGGTCTATGATTCGGCCATTCAAGTTCTCATTACGAGTGATGATACCTTCTAACGTGAATTGTAAGCGCTCACAAACTTTACGGCTGCTCATGTTCTCAGTCGCGGCTGATATTTCAATCTTTTCCATATCTAACTCTTCGAAAGCAATCTCAATCAGTTTTTGAACTACACGAGTGACAATACCTTTGCCTTGTTTAGTCTCTGATAACCAATAGCCAACCGTTACCTTCTTTGTACTGTGGTCAATTGTATTGAAGCTGCAGTTTCCGACGACGTTGCCTTTATAAATAATCGCACATGTCATGCTTTTACCTTCAGCATAATCGTGTAACGAACGTTGAATGAAGATTCTAAAGTCTTGCGCTGTTTTACAGTGTGGTGGCCACGCAAGCCATTGGCTTAGGTACTCGTTTTGGCTCTGTGAGATTTCCGCGTAATGAGAGGCGAAATTCTCTTCAACCAATGCGATGGATAGTTCGTTATCTATTATAGTCTTAAACATGTCTTTCCCTTTTTGGTTGTTTTGCTCAGTGAATATTTGCCAGCAGAATATAATGTCGGATGATTTTCAATATGCAACCAATTGTGGCACGAATTTTTCGTGATACGTTAGGTCAATCACGAAACTCATTAATCCTCACAATAATTGTGTATATAATCATTAACTATGCATTAGTATTAGCAACCTAAATATATAAAAACTATAAAAATTCTAGGCTTAATTAATGAATCTACATTGCCAAAATGTAACCGTAGACCTAAGGAAGGCTCTATTTGGTATAGCGAAGGCGCTTGATAACGTCGGTTTTGAAAGCAAAAACCATGGACAAAGAGTGGGCTATATCGCCTATCGGTGTGCTTTGAGTGTAGGGTGGGAAGAAGAGCAGGCGCAACTCGCGTTTTCTCTAGGCTTAATTCACGATTGCGGTGTGTCACAAATTGACGAACAACTCAGTTTGACCTCAGTGTTTATTCCAGACTCAAGCTACCACCATTGTCAAAAGGGCTATCAGATTCTAAAAGAGTGCCCCGTCCTTTCAATCTTCTCTAAACCTGTACTTTATCACCATACTCCTTGGATTGAGTTAAAGACAATGCCAATCAGCGAGCTGGAAAAAGAGTTGGCTGCAATTGTGATGCTAGCCGATAGAGTAGATTATCTTTACGGTGTCACTTCTTCAGATCGTTACGGAAACCTGACACCAGATGGCAAGGCGAGCATTATTGAACGTTTGACTGAACAAGCCGATGAGATGTTTGAAACTAACCTCGTTCAACACATGTGTGAGTTAGTTGATTTAGATGATTTCTGGTTTTCGATGGAGATCCCTTACATCGAAAATATGAGGGATAATTTTGAGCCAGTCCCCTTCTTTTCTCAACAAATGTCATTGGATGAGACGGTTGCCTTTGCTGAATTTATTGCTAATGTTGTGGATACCAAAAGTTCGTTTACTTTTAAGCACTCCTTGAAGGTTGGGCAACTTTCAGAATATTTAGCCAAACAGCTTGGTTACTCCTACACCACTCAACGCAAACTCTATTTAGCAGGGTTAGTTCACGACATTGGTAAATTGCAAACGCCAGGTGATATTCTCCATAAGCCTGACTTACTGACTGATGAAGAGTATTGCTGTATTAAGAGGCACGCCACGGACACTCGATTCGCGTTGCAGGAACTGTTTAGCTCACCTCAGGTTTGTCAGTGGGCATCGAATCATCATGAAAGGTTAGATGGATCAGGCTACCCTATGGGAAAAACCGCTGAAGAGTTGGACCAACCGAGTCGAATTGTTGCTGTGGTGGATGTTTTCCAAGCATTAACGCAATCTCGACCTTATCGTAAGGGAATGACACTACAAGAGGCTCTCGCTATCTTAAGAGCTTATGTTGATAGCTATAAGTTGGATCGAGAAGTGTTTGAGTGCCTTGAAAAACACGCACAATATTGCTTTGAATTATCGACTGATAAAAGAATGTATGCGTTTTGATGTTAGTGGATGCTGAAAGCAGTAAAGCATTTGTAAGTCATGTTCGAAGATAAATGACTAGACAATAAAAACAGAAAAGCGATGGCCGAGGCTATCGCTTTTTAATGGGGGCTGTTAGGAGATAAAGATTAAGATCTATAGAGCAAATTAGTATCGTTTTAAGATCTCGATGATCTCTTGCTCTGTTTCCGCTGCAATGATGGCATCAATGTCATCATCATTCTGGAACAACTCTGATAGCGCCATAATGGTATGGATATGGCTATCTGAATCCATTGCAGCCAGAGTAATTGAAAGGTAAACGTCACCGTTGTCTTCCGACTCTAAATCAACCCCTTTCTTGAACACGGTCACTTGCAGTGATGCCTCGTTCACACCATCTTCAGGGCGAGCATGAGGCATCGCAATCTTTGGTGCTAGCACATAGTACGCGCCAATGTCTTTATGCTTTTGTTTAATAGCATCAACATAGCCTGCCTCGATTTTGTTGTGTGCTAGCAGTCTTGAACAGGTCACATCAAGCGCAGCGTCAACGGTTAGGTTCTCGTCAGAGTTGATGATAACGCCTTGGTTACCAATTAAATCAAACAGGCTCATGAAACAATCCATCCTAGAATCAGACCAACAACGCCGAAGTCGAAGTCAGCAAATGTTGTTGCTTCAAGACCAAGGCCACCCAGTACTGGAAGTAGCAGCATCGGTAGGAAAGAGATACATAGACCTTGCGTGAATGAACCTAGAATTGCACCACGTAGACCGCCAGTAGCGTTACCGTAAACACCAGCTGCGCCACCAACGAAGAAGTGAGGAACCACGCCTGCTACAATGATGGTCCAGCCAAGCGCGCCTTGAACAGCCATTGCTAGTAGGCCAGCTGCGAAAGAACAAAGGAAACCGATAAGTACCGCGTTTGGCGCTACAGGGAATACCATAGGGCAATCAAGAGCAGGTTTTGCACCCGGTACTAGTTTGTCCGAAATACCTTTAAATGCAGGAACGATTTCAGCAATTAGCATCTTCACACCTTGCAGTACGATGTAAACACCACCCGCAAAGATGAGAGATTGCATGAAGGTGAAGACAACCCAGTTCTGACCACTTGATACCGTTTCTACAAACTCACCGCCAGCAATAATAGACGCAAGCATGAAGAATATAGCCATGGTTGTTGCAACAGCAACAGGCGTATCACGTAGGAACATCAGGCTTTTAGGAACTTGAATATCTTCCGTTGTTTTCGATGTGTCACCAAACTTGCTACCAATGAAACCAGACACGATGTAAGAAAGGGTAGAGAAGTGACCGATAGCCAGTTGATCAGTACCCATCACTTTCTCTGTGTACTTTTGGCCTAGTGCTGGCATCACAACCATCAGTGTGCCCACAATGAGCGAGCCGATTGCGACTAGAGCAGTGCCTTCAATGTTTGCTGTAGACAAAATTACGGCTACTAGCATAGACATGAACATTGTGTGGTGACCCGTTAAGAAAATATATTTTAAAGGAGTAATACGAGCCAATAAAATATTCACAACGAATGCGAAGAACATAATTAGAGCCATTTCATAACCGAATGCTTCTTGTGCTAATGCAACAATTGCTTCGTTATTTGGAATAACACCACTTACGCCAAAAGCTTCAGTAAATACAACCGAAAAATTATTTAGTGCGCCAACAAGAGCGCCAGCACCAAAACCTAAAATTAGGAAACCCATCACGGTTTTAATTGTGCCTTTTAAAATGGTGGAAATATCTGCTTTTTGTGCAACAAGGCCAATGAAAGCAATTAAACCTACCATGATTGCTGGCTCTTTTAATAAGCCAAGCATGAACTCGAAAAAGTTTTGCATAAATTTGACCTTACATGAAAGTTTTTAATTGTTCTTCGATGGATGCTTTGTCAAAAATATTTTTAAGGCTGATGATATTCTCTTTTCCGCCTTCTTTTAACTGGTTTGCAACATCTGTTGCTGCTACCCAAATATCAGCATTACTTGAAGCCGCAGATGATAGATCTTCATGATCGACTTCTGCTTCAAAACCCATTTTTTTAGCGACTTCTTTTACTGCCATTTCCATCATAAGTGAAGTACCAAGGCCATTACCGCAAACTACAAGGATCTTTTTCATAATATTTGTCTCAATTGGATTTTAAAGGTTGAGAAGCTTCGTTCTCTTATTGTGTGAGAGCATAGTAATGGAAATATTACGAATTCAATAAGATCTCCATCACAAAGTCAAAATGAGATTGTGATGGGGGTCTCGTTAATTTTCAGCAAAGATACAGAGTGAGACTTTGATCAAATTTAACTTTTTTATTCGAATATGCAATGTATTTTATTCAAAGAGATTGGCTTATTTATTTGAGGCGTGCGGGTGTGAACATCGAGCGGCTTTATTGAGGAAAATAGACAATTAATCGTATCGACCGTAATCGGTAAGCATTTTCTTGAGCATGCTATTAACGTCTTTGGTCTTTTTGCTTCTTTTTGTTAATTGGCTAAGTGAGGTTGGTTTTGGATTTTCAATTTTTTCATTATCTATATCTTCAAGCTTGTCTTTCATTTTTTGTACTGCGGGTAAGAGCATGCGAATTTCTTCATTATTCGCATTAGTCAGCACAACAATATTTTCAGATTCGACTTGGGTGATAGTAAGAATACCGTGTTTTACAGATTCAACTTGTTCACCAATCATAATTGACTCAGGAGCTACTGAACGATCGGTAAGTTGACCTGTACGTAATTTCGCCGCACTAATAGCGCGAATATTTCCAGTATTTTCAAACGCAACAATAACAGTATGTGTATTGTAATATTCAACTACTGTCACATAGCCGTGTCTATTTGTTTTGAATCTAGCTCCATTGTTCATGTCGTGCGGAGCTTCCATTTTCTTCACGTGTGTCCTCTCTTCGTTTTGATGGCTGTTATATCTAATCAGCTCTAATTTTTATAGATAATGAATGGGTGAGTTAATACAAAGTATATACGCATCTAAACTTAAGATGAATCTTGAAGTGGCGGTAAATGAGGCACAACACAGAAAAGGGGTAATAATTACACAGAATTAACTGCACAATTACTCTGCTCACTACAAGGCATAAACATCTCGCGCTCATTTCATAAAGCTTGTTTACAAGTGACTGTTAGGTAGCTTTTTATTAGGTAATTGGTCAATAAATACAGGTAAATATGTGATGAAATCTGCATTGATAGTAGTTTTGTAAATTATTGATTTAATGAATGTTTACTGATTGCGTCTGTTTTTGTTAGAACATCCTATTCAAAACAATAAGATAGGTAAATATAATGAAAAAACTCGTCAGTTTACTGCTCGTTGCAGTATCGCTTGGGCTTTCTGGCTGTGCAACTGTATTAACTGCGGAACAAAGTGCTCCGCAATTGAGTGTGGTCCCACAAGAAAAAGCGCTGACTATTGCTGTCATTGATAAACGTCCATACGTTCTAGACCAAGATAAAGAACCAAAGTTTGAGGGCATTATTCGCAGTTCATTTGGGATACCTTATTCATATAATACGGCGACTCAGCAACCAATGTCTCAGTTTTTGACTGATAGGCTCGTTGCAGGCTTAAAGAAGCAGCAAGTGACGGTGGACTCAGTCGAGACGACACCAAACGAAGACATCACAAAAGTCGTTGAGCAGATGAAAGCGTTCGACAATAAATCTATGATGTTCGTCTTGAATGAATGGAAGTATGATTTCCACGCGTTCACAGATAACTCTTGGTACAACGTTAATGTGATTATTTATGATGAAGCCGGTAAGAAGTTACTGAGTAAAAACTTCCAAGGTGAGAATGATGTTCCGGATGGCGGCGCGATTATCAATGAGATGCAGCTTATCTATAAACAGCGTTTTGAAGAAATCTTTCAAGATGTTGAAGTAAAAAGTGCTTTGCTAAACTAGTTACTGGTATTTTCTTTTATATTCTAGAAAAGCCACGTCCTGTGGCTTTTTATTTTAACAATAGATCTAGTTAACTTATATCTGACTGCTCCGGTCGATCTCACCGATAAACACTCCGTTTTGCGCAATCCTTAACCGCGCGATCGTTTGCGTCAAAATATGTGATGAAAGTCTCATTTAACTGTCTATACTTCTCTTCCGGTTTTAAGCCGGTGCTTAGCCAATACAAGCCGTCACATGGATATGTGAATGACCCCACGGACCGGACCAGCTACGTTCCACTGCTTGTATAAGGTGATCTTTACATGAACAACTCGTTGTTACATTCGCTAACTTTGTTAGCTCCTTCATCGCGTAGCGTTTTGCTTGCGGTTCTTTGTCCTATTCCTTTGATGTCATTTATTTGGCTCATGTTCACTCTTTAAGGGCTACTAGGACACATTATGAATATTCTATTTGGTCTTGTCGGTGTGATTGCACTGATTGCTTGTGCGTGCTTGTTATCTGAAAGTCGTTCTGCGATTAACTGGAAAACGGTCTCTCGTGCACTATTACTTCAAATCGGTTTCGCAGCCCTAGTATTGTATTTTCCATGGGGACAATTGGCACTAACGAGCATGAGCAACGGTGTTTCTAGCCTGCTTGGTTTTGCGGACGCTGGTATCGCTTTTCTTTTCGGTGATCTAGCCACTGATGGTTTTATTTTCGCAGTTCGCGTACTCCCAATTATCATCTTCTTCAGTGCTTTGATCTCCGCGCTTTACTACTTAGGCGTAATGCAAAAAGTGATTCAAATTCTTGGTGGTGCCGTGCAGAAACTGCTTGGTACCAGTAAAGCAGAATCTTTGGTCGCTACGGGCAACATCTTCCTTTCTCAGGGGGAGTCTCCTCTTCTTATTCGACCGTTTTTAAAATCTATGACTCGTTCTGAACTGTTTGCCGTCATGGCTGGTGGTATGGCATCGGTTGCGGGTAGCGTGCTAGGTGGTTATGCCGGATTAGGTGTTGAGCTTAAATACCTTATCGCAGCAAGCTTCATGGCGGCTCCTGGTAGCCTTTTAATGGCGAAGATCATTGTTCCTGAGCGCAGTACGCCAAGTGATTACGAGCACATTGAGCTAGATAAAGCAGACCAAAGCAATGTGATCGATGCACTGGCAAGTGGTGCAATGAACGGTATGAAAGTGGCAGTCGCTGTCGGTACTATGTTGATAGCCTTCGTGAGTGTGATTGCGATGGTAAACACAGGATTAGAAAGCTTGGGTGAAACGTTTGGTTTTGCGGGTATTACGCTGCAAGCTATCTTCGGTTACCTGTTCTCGCCTTTAGCATGGCTCATTGGTATCCCGAGTGATGAAGTTTTGATGGCGGGTTCATACATCGGTCAGAAGATTGTAATGAACGAGTTTGTTGCTTTCATCGATTTCGTTGAGAACAAAGCGCTGTTATCTGAACACAGCCAAGTCATCGTGACGTTTGCTTTATGTGGCTTTGCTAACATTGGCTCTATCGCAATTCAGCTGGGTTCAATCGGTGTAATGGCACCAGAGCGTCGTGCTGAAGTGGCAAACTTAGGCTTGAAAGCAGTAGCTGCTGGTACGCTTGCAAACCTAATGAGTGCGTGTTTAGCGGGTATCTTCATCCTGCTTTAAGCGAGATTCAGTTGAAGCGAATATCTTTCTTGCGGATTCAACGTGAGAAGGGTGTCCGCTTTTTTGTGCCTGCTCGTTAAGTTGATTCAGATTCAAACTAACACTTTCATAGCTCTGCAGTGTACAAGGTTCACTCGGAAGAGTAATAGAGCAAGTCTCTCTTATCCTATATACTTGAATATCATTAGGTTGCGATTAATATCATTCTGTTTCGATTAAGCACATCCGTTTTCGACGAAGAATAATGGCAACCAAGTCCAATAAATCAAAGGTCTCCCCATGAACATGCGCGTTCTCATTGGTCTTATCACCGCCTTTATCGGCTTGTTTGCGATGGTTTATCTTATTGCCGGTGGTAATCAGTTTCCTATTTCTCAGTGGCCGCAAGAGGCTTATCTCGGTTTAGTGTTTAGCGTTGTATGGGGCACTGGCGTAGCGGCATCGGTAGCGTACTTTTTCTCGGCATTGGTATTTGTCACAGTTGCCGTGGTTTGCTATGCGATCGGTTATAAGATCGGTGGGTTCTTTTCAAGCAAGCCGGAAGCTTAAACCATAAGTTCAAACAGACGACTCTTTGCACGTTCTTTTGGGGTTAACACTCGCCTTAACCCTCTCTTAACCCCCAACTCATTATCTTGTCTCCATTCTTACAGGAGACAAGAAGATGAAATTGAATCTTCCTTTAAAACATTCCCTTATTTCACTTGCTCTAATTGGTTTGATCGGTTGCACGACAACCAGTCAGACTGACTATGTTTCGCTAGCTGAGCAAAGCACTAATCAGACACAACAAAGCTTACTCGCAGAGCTGATTCAACTGGCTTCTAGTGATCAAGCGTCTACTCAACAAGATCTAGACGCTAAGAACCTACAACTCACCGATTTAGTGAACGCACCGGAGCTCGATCTCTATATCGAACGCGCTCTGAAGAACAGCCCAAGCCTCCAACAAAACATCACAGCACTCAAAATAGCCTATGCGCAGCAAGGTGTAACTTCAGGTGATCGCTTACCAACCGTCGATGCGAGCTTTTCTGGTCAAGCTGACGAGGGCACTAACGGTTCAAGCACCACTGAAACTTATACCACGGATGTCACCGTTGGTTGGGAGTTGGACCTATGGCAGAAATTAGCAGACACAAACAATGCAGCTTTAAAAGACATTGCGACGTCTCAGGCTAACCTTCAGGGCGCTCAAGATCTTTTGGTCGCGAGTGTGATGAGAGGTTGGCTTGATATCAGTTTGAAGCAACAGCTGGTCGATATTGAAACGCAGCGCTTGGTGATTCTAGAAAACAACGAAGAGCTAGTTTTAGAACGTTACCGCGCAGGGCTGGGTAGCCTTGAAGATTTAGATAACGCGAAAACGAGCAGCGCATCGACTCAGGCAACCTTGGCCGATTACCAAGAGCAACTTGCACAAAGTCGACGTGGGTTGGTTTTGTTAACGGGGCTGTGGAGTGGGGAGTCTGATGAAGCGTCTCTCACTGATCTCGGTTCATTTCCAACCATAATTAATCCATTAGATAACATTCCGACGCAAGATCTGGCAGGTCGTCCCGATCTGCAAGCGGCTTTCTTTAATATCGAAGCGGAAACTCTGCGTGCTGATGCCGCATATAAAGCAATGCTGCCGTCTATTAGCTTATCTGCAAGCCTAACCGATATGGCGGAGTCACCGAGTGAAGCGTTGCTTACCGGGCCTTTGTGGAGTGCGCTTGGCCAAGTATCCGCACCATTGTTTCAAGGTGGAAAGCTCAAAGCCCAAGCTGAGATTGCAGACCTGACTACAGAAACAAGCTACTGGGCTTACCAAGAAACACTGTTAAATGCGGTGAATGAAGTGGAAAACGCAATGGGGCAAGAATCTTCACTGACACTTCAACAGCAGCACCTAGCAAACGCATTAGTAAGCGCACAACGTAGCTTTGCCAGTTATGAAGAGAAATACCGTCAAGGTTTGGTCGATATTTTTGATCTACTTTCTGTTCAGCAACAAACCTACGACCTTGAAGCACAGCTAGCACAAACCATTTATAACCGTCTCGTAAACCGAATTGATTTAGGCCTAGCTCTGGGCTTGGGAGTATCCTCATGAAACTAAATACCATCACTATTGCAATTACTCTAGTTGCTGGTTCAAGCATCTTTGCAGCCCTTGCTTACAATGGTTCTCAAGTGCAACCTTCGCCTCAGAATACGAATGAACTGACAGTTTCAGATCCTCAAACTGAGTCTGTTACCACTAAGTCTATTGGAAGTAAGTCTATTGCAGTAAAGACTTTACCTGTTTCACAACAGCAACAGGTGTCGGTTGTTGCTGCAACTTTAGGCGATTATTTAGCGGAAGTTGTGGGCTATGGAGAAGCGAAGTCACGTTATGAACTGATGTTCTCAACAGAGGTGAGTGGTCGAGTCGAGGCGATCAGTTCACAGTTTGAAACTGGACAAGTAATCGGCAAAGGTGAGGTGATCGCCAATATTGATTCGACTAGCTATCAGCAAGCTGTGACAGAAGCAAAAGCGAATGTTGCTCAAGCTCAACTGGATTTATTAGAAGAACAAAGGGAAGGTGAACAAGCCAAATCTGAATGGAAACGTTCTGGTTTATCTGGCGAGCCTGATTCACCTTTGGTATTGCGTGAACCGCAATTAGCACAAGTCACCGCAGCTCTAGAGAACGCCAAACTCGAGCTAGCTAAGGCTGAACAAGACCTCGAAAAAACAACTTTGGTTGCCCCTTTTGATTCGTTGGTCGTGAGCCGTGATGTTCAACCCGGAAGCTATGCACAAACGGGTACTCAGATCGCTACGCTCTATAGCATTGATGAGGTTGAGGTATCAGTGCCGCTTTCTGAAAGCCAATGGTTGAGCTTACCAAACAGCGATAATTCGCAACTGAAACAGCAACCATGGCCAGTGACTCTGTCAAGTTCTGATGGCCAGTTCCAATGGCAAGGTTATGTCGAGCGAGTTGAGCAGCATTTACAGCAAGACACACGTCAACGTTCTTTGATCGTGAAAGTCGATAATCCTTTGGAACAACAGAAAGATCTTTACCCGGGCACATTTGTAAAAGCAACGATCTCTGGTAAACGACTCACTCAATTGTGGCAGCTTCCCGCTTCCGCAATTTCTCAGCAGGGCGACTTGTGGTTTGTCGATGCAAATGGCCAGCTTTCGAAATCAAACGCGAATGTGGAGTTTGAAAAAGGTGGTTTGATTTATGTCGATCCAACTAAGTTGAATAACCCAAACGTATCAAATAGTGACAGTGTACAAGTGGTAAAACGTCCATTAAGTAGCTTCAAAGTAGGTATGATCGTTCTGGCTAAGGCGGAGGGTTAAATCATGTCGAACGATAACCAAGCACGCGCTAACCAGACGTCGAGCAAGCCACATGCGGGTGCGATTGCCTGGTTTGCCAATAATTCTGTGGCGGCGAATTTACTGTTAATGGGTGTGATCATTACTGGTCTGATATCGCTTAACACGTTGCGTAAAGAAGCGTTCCCAAGTCTTGAGCCTGATGTCGTGTCGGTATCGGTCACCTATGACAGTGGCGACCCTATTCAAGCGGAAGAAGGCCTTGCGATTAAGATTGAAGACGCGTTAGAAACCGTGCCGGGCATTAAACGTATAACGTCAACTTCTGACGCGAACGGTAGCTATGTTTCTATTGAAAAAAACAGCACTTATGATCTTGATACTTTGTTGACTGACGTGAAGACCAAGGTTGATGCGATTAACAACCTGCCTGCCGACGCTGATAACCCAGTGATTGATAAAGCTCGAATGCAAGATCACGCCTTGTGGGTACAGATTTATGGTGATGCAGACAGAGCAACGCTGCAGAGTTTAGCTGAACAGTTGAAGTCAGACTTATTGAGCCAGCCTGCAATCAGTGATTTGGAAATCAAGGCCAAGGCTGACCCTATGATCTCGGTTGAGGTTGATGAAAACAAGCTTCAAGCTTATGGGTTAACACTGACCGACGTGTCAGAAGCAATCAATGCGGAATCTTCTGCAGCTATCTCGACCAGCCTTCGCAATGGTGAAAAAACCGTTCGTTTGAAGGTGTCTGAACAAGCGTATGAATTACAAGATTTTGATGCGATTCCTGTACTGACGACTACCGATGGCACTCAAATTACCTTGGGTGACATCGCCCATGTTGAAGACATGTTTGCTGATGATACTTTTGTGCTTTCTCGTTATAACCAACAGAATGCGATGGCTATTGAGATTGTGATGGATGAATACGGAGACGTAGTCAGCATTGTTGAACAGGCTCAACAAGTGGTAGATCGCTGGGAAAACAGCAACATGCTGCCTAGCGATGTCGAGATTGAAACGTGGTACGACAAAAGTACCATGATCAAAGATCGCTTGAGCCTATTGGTGAAGAATGCGTTAACGGGTATTGCTCTGGTATTCATCGTGTTAGCCATATTCCTTAATGTCCGTGTTGCTTTCTGGGTAGCCGCAGGTCTGCCGTTTGTATTCTTTGGCACCATGTTCTTCATGACAGACACCTTCATGGGGTTAACCATCAATGAAATGACCACCTTTGGTTTCATTATGGCGCTCGGGATAGTGGTTGATGATGCCGTGGTGGTCGGAGAAAGTATTTACTCGACGCGTAAAGAAGACGGGGACTCAATAGACAGTACTATTCGCGGTACGATGAAGGTGGCATCTCCAACCATATTTGGTGTTTTGACGACAGTCGTTGCTTTTCTGGCGCTTGCTAGCGTTGAAGGAAAAATGGGGCAGATTTATGCTCAATTTGGCACTGTCGTGACGATATGTTTACTGCTGTCTTTGGTTGAGTCTAAGTTCATTCTGCCTTCGCACCTTGCACACATTAATACTAAGCGCAGTGAAAATAAGGGGCTGTGGGCTCGCGTTCAACATGCCGCCGATACAGGATTAGGTTGGTTTAATAAGCGTATCTACTGCCCTGTAATTGAATGGGCGCTGAAATTACGTTACGCCGTGGTGATGGTTTTCTTATCACTGCTTATCTTGGTGTCCGGGTTGCCTATGACGGGCGCGGTTCGTGTGGCGTTCTTCCCAGATATGCCGGGTGACACAGTGACAGCCGATATGTCGATGCAAAACGATGCCAGCTTTGGTCAAACACAGCAGAACTTGTTGGTGCTTGAAGCGGCAGCAAAACAAACCGATGAAACACTGAGATCTCAATACGGTGCTCAAGGTGAACCATCTGAATTGCTTAGCCTTCAGGTTATCGCCGATGCTGATGATTCGGGTCAGGTAAGAATTGAGCTCGACAGTGACAGTGTTTACACATCCAATGAATTTGCAGATTTGTGGGAAGAAACAGTTGGCCAAATGGAAGGCGTTAAGAAGCTGAAAGTCTTGTCTAAAATGGAGATGGTCGACAACTTTAAAGTTGAACTGAAAGCGTGGAATGAAGAATCAGTAACGGCTGCGGGCAATGAGTTCTTAGCCAAACTGCAAACCATCGACGGTGTGAGTGGCATTGACCACAACTTGGACCTTGGTGAACCTCAGTATCGCTTTGAATTAACACAACAAGGCCGAGCATTAGGGTTTGATACTGCAAGTCTTTCACAACAAGTGTTACAAGCGTTTGGTGGCGACATCGTTCAGCAGTTCCAACGTGGTAAAGATGAGGTGAAAGTTCGAGTTCGTTACCCAGAATCCGATCGTCAAACCATTGCTGATATTAAGCAGTCTAGTGTCAGAACCAACGATGGTACTGTGGTGCCTTTAAGTTCGGTTGCTGAAGTGCATTCAGATTACCAAGTTTCAGAGATTACACGTATTGATAGCCAGCGAGCGGTTTATATTAGTGCTGTATTGGATAAAGATGTAGTTGCACCTGCAGAATTGGTTCATCAGTTGCAAGATACTTTGGTACCCAATTTAGAAGCGCAATACCCGGGGCTAACGGTGGACTTTGCTGGCGAAACCGAAGAGCAAGAAGAGACGGCCAGTTCCATGATGAGTATGTTTGTGCTCGCGATGATCGCTATTTATACCTTACTCGCTATCCCGTTGCGTTCATACATACAGCCAATGATCATCATGACCGCGATTCCATTTGGTATTGTCGGTGCAATCTTAGGACACTGGTGGAATGACTTAACAATCAGTATCCTATCGTTAAATGGTATTTTAGCGTTAAGCGGTGTGGTGGTGAATGATAGCCTGCTATTGGTGTCTCGTTTTAACGAGTTAATCAAAGAAAAAGGCAAGTCAGTTCACGATGCGATTGTGGAAGCGTGTTCTAGTCGTCTAAGAGCGGTGTTACTTACATCTGTCACCACGTTCGCAGGTTTGACTCCACTATTAAGTGAAACGTCTTTACAGGCTCAGTTCCTTATTCCTGCGGCCGCTGCGCTAGGTTACGGTATTTTGTTTGCTACGTTCATTACGCTGATTTTGACGCCAGCGCTATTACTGATTCAATGCGAAATTAAATCGCTGATACTTAAAGCAACTCACCGAGTTAAAGGCGTCGAGCAAACGGCTTAATAAAGGCTAAGCTAATGATGATATCTAGGCTGATGGCTGCCGAGTTAGTCTCAGAAATATCGGTCTAGATTCGTTACAGATCAAAATATTAAATCGCCGCATAACAAGCCACACTACAAACAATAATAGAGGTCGTCACGATGGCAGAATCCGTCACCAATAAACTCACAGATAAGCTCCAATTGCTTTTGGTTGAAGATGACCTCGATTTGGCTACTGCGGTTATTGATTACTTAGATTTGGAAGATATTCAATGCGACCACGCGGCGAATGGATTAGCTGGGCTCAATCTCATCGAAACAAACCGCTATGATGCGGTGATCCTCGATCTTAACCTGCCTAAAATGAACGGATTGCAAGTCTGTGAAAACCTGAGAACGCAAGGTATTGATACGCCTGTATTAATGCTCACAGCGCGGGATACCCTAGACGACAAGCTGATCGGCTTTTCCAAAGGGGCCGATGATTATTTAGTGAAGCCATTTGCGATGGAAGAGCTGATTGTTCGAGCGCAAGTCTTGGCCAAACGACGCAGTGGGCAGGTAAGTCGTTTATCCGTTTGCGACTTAGAAATCGACCTTAAACAACATCAAGCTTATCGTGCCAATTCTCCTTTAAAGCTTTCACCGACCGCATTGAAAATATTAGAGATCTTGATGCGCTCTAGTCCTACCCCAGTTTCACGAGAGACGATAATGCAAGGGGTGTGGGGGGACGAACAACCGGACAGCAACAGCTTAAAAGTACATATCTTTAATCTGCGCAAACAAGTGGATAGCGAGCAAGAGAATAAATTACTGCATACTATTGCTGGCAAAGGGTTTGCGATTAAGGAGTTACCTGAAAGATGAAGATTAGGCCAAGTTTAAGAATCTACGTCCTGCTGGCGATTTTGGTTACTGGAGTGACGACCATTCTGGTGCTATCGGCGTTGAGCATCAATTACTTTATCTCTGGGATGGATGTGGCTATGCGTGGCTCTATGATTGCTCAAGCTCAGCAAGAGGCTGTTAAGCCAGGTGAGCCAATGACCAATCAAGAGTTTACGGTTGCTACGCGCTGGAGCGATTTACCGCAAGGTATTCGAACTCATATTGAGCAGAGTAACGTTGAGTTAAACGTCATCTCGAAAAAGATTCTTGGCAAGTCGATATTTGCACCGCCAAAAGAAGGTTACTTTGTCATGAAGGTGATGAAGGGAGACGAAGTGCGTTACGTTTCGGCTGTGTTTGACCAAAGACAAGACCACTTTTTAGAAGACAAAGCATTGCCTCATTTTGTGACGATTTTTCTGACGGCGTTAGCCGCGATTATTCTGTTTTTTGCCATTTTAGTTTTGATACTACGAAAGGTAGCATCGCCCGTTGAACAACTAAAAAATTGGGCTAAATTGTTAGATAAAGATAACCTCTGCGAACCTACACCAGATTTTCATTTTAGTGAGTTGAATACTTTGGCAAATATCATTCGCGACAGCTTAAGTTCAGTTCAGAGTGGTTTAGAACGAGAGCAGAAGTTTTTAGGCTATGCCAGCCACGAGCTGCGCACGCCGATTGCAGTCACAAGAACCAATAGCGAACTGCTAGAGAAGTTGATTAAAAAGGGCAAGAGCCAAGAAAAGCAGCTTGAAGTGATAGACCGAATCAAGCGTGCAGGCTTTACCATGACAGATTTAACTGAAACCTTGTTGTGGCTAACCCGACAGCAAAATAAAGACCTACCAGTTGAGCACATACATCTTGGCGAATTGCTGCGACAGATAAACCACGACTTAACCTATCTATTAAATGGAAAAGCTGTGGTTGTAAACCTTGAAAGCGACGACACGCACTGCCAGTTACCTGTTGGGCTTACTCGCATTGTGCTGACTAACTTAATCCGAAATGCATTCCAACACACTGGCAGCGGTACTGTGCGTATTGTTCAATCAGGCTCAAAAGTCACCATCGTTAACCACAATACCGATGGCACAATCGAAGATAATCATTTGGGCTTTGGCCTAGGTCTGGAGTTAACTGAAAAGCTTCTGGCACAATATCAATGGCAATACCACAACCAAGAACAGGCTGGTGGACGTGAAGTGTGGGTGGATTTCTCATAATGCATTGGCTTGATCGTTTTAAAGTGTTTCGTTATCACCGAAAACAGACCCATCGTTGGAAAGGTAACAAGGCAAAGTCTTTGGGATGGACCAGCGAAGAGAGCCAACTGTGTCGCTTTGAAGTTATTGCGCGTTCGGCAGACTTTGAGAAAAAGAGTGTTTTAGATTTAGGTTGTGGCTATGGAGAGTTGTTTGAACTGCTTGATAGCATCTATCGAATTTGCTCATACACAGGCGTTGATCAACATACCGATTTTTTAAATAAGGCCAAGCAAAATTACACAGAACAACGCTGCGAGTTTTTATCGGGTGACATGAGCAAGATGAACCTCGAGCCACACGATATGGTTATCGCCAGTGGCTCATTGAACTACATCTCTCGTGATACAGATTACCTAACCAATATGATCACTCGTATGTTTGGATTAGCGAATCAGACTGTGATTTTTAACCTTCTCAATTCAAGTCAATATCCATCTCGCAATACCTTGATGAGTTACCACCCTGATGGCGTATATCGTTTCTGTAAAACGCTTTGTGATGATGTCTCGTTAATAGAGGGATACGCAGAAGGGGATTTCACGATAGTGATGAACAAAAGCGTATGATGACCTTAATATGAGCCAAAGCAACCACCTGAAATAGACAAAAGCCGCAAACCTAAAGAAGGGGGCGGCTTTTTGGGCTATTTAGACCAATTTATCTGTTACCGTTAACTTAACGAATGTTATTTAGCAAACGTAAATTCATCAACAGTCGTTATTGACTCAGTGGTTTGTTTTCTACGAGCCCATAAGGGATATTACTAAACACCTTAGGGTTGCCTTTTAGGGTTGGCGCTTCGTTTACTTGCTGCCAGTCGAGTAACATGATCGCCAGCACGTTGCGGTGTTCACCGTATTCAAGATCAAAATCACCAGTGATCGAAGGGATCATACCGCGTTGCTTGTCGATAGCGGATTGTATTGCGAGACGTGTTTTCTCAACAACGGGATCATTTTCTAAGCCTGCCAATAAGAAAGTTAACCCAACCTCAGCAATCACATCTTCTTTAGCACGTAGCAAAATCGTATCAATGTTCTCTCTGAAGTAATCGTAGATCCATTGATGTTCTTGTTCACTCACTTGGTGTTGATAGTACTCTGAGTCACCAAAGATCACGTGTGTCATGCCATAGAGTTTATTGCCGTACTGCTGGGTCGAAAGCTTCTTATCTTGCTCATCTGGGTAGGCCTTTTTGAAGGTATCGATGAACTGCTCGACAACATCTTGCTCTCCTAGTTGGCGTAGCCAATAGACCTGATTAGCTAATTGGGCAGCCCACGCTTTAATCATGTCTTCATTGGTCACGTATCGTGAGAAGTCATAACGACGAATGATTTCACGCAGCTCGGCATCATTGTTGTGTTCTAAACCATATTCATTGGCTCGCGCCATAGAGCCTAGAAGGTCAACGCCAAGATAAAGGTATTCTGGCATGTGTTTGGTGATGTTGTAGCGTCGAACACTGCGCTCATCGTTATCGCCAACATAAGAAGCAACGCGCTTCTCTGAGTAGAGTACGATTTGCTCCATGGTATGAACGTCGTTCGATAGGGTGCTGAGTTTACTCGCTACACGTGCCATATCACTCCACACCGCAGCCGAATATTTATCGTCTAATGTTTGGCGATACATGCGCAGCCCGTAGTGACCTTCTTTGAAGGCGGGCAGGGTGTAAAGTTGAGTTTCGTATGTAGTGCGAATGAGGTCAGCTGATTGCTTAAAAGATTCTTTCTGAGATTGGAGATCATCAGCTTGGTATTGAGTCTCTGTTGCGCTTGGTTCCTGAAGCGTTTCCTGTGCGTGAACCGCAATTGCAAAGGAGGCTGATAACAAAGTGCATAGGGTTATGGTTTTTAACTTCATGTCGTAAGGTACCAAGCTGATTAATAGTACAAGTAAAATAACATTGATGAATCCTTTAATGTAAGGTTTGGGTCAATACAATGTAAGCTTTATAAGGTTCATTGAGGATTTTTGATTTAACAACCGGAGTGACTAATTGGCTTATCAGTGATGAATGACTCAATAATGAGTGGAGACCGGACGCTAAATGTGGATTTTTAACGACTTGACGGCATACTTGAAGAGTAAGCCAGAAATGAGCCAGTTAAAGGCAGTAAACAGAACAAAAGTGTTAGAGGTTCGTGAATGCCAAGTCGTTCTAGCAAGCAGTGGCCTGCCAAATTATTATCTTTGTTGTTTTTCTTGTTGGTTGTGAGCGCCATAGAGTTCTTTCACACCAAACAGTTAGTCTTCCTACAAAATGAATCCTATTCCGAGGCAAAGAGGCAGCTCTCTATTATCCGATCTCGCATAGAAGCGACGATCGTTTCCGATATGTATATTCTCAATAGCTTATCAACCCTTGTATCCGTAAACCCTAATAGCGACCAAAAAGACTGGGAGCAAATTGCGCAAAATATTATTCGAGATGGTTTCCATATTCGATTGATAGCTTTAGCTGAAGATGATGTTCTAAATTTCGTTTATCCAATGGAAGGCAATGAACAAATCCTTGGCATTGACTATCGCGACCACCCAACCCAATGGGAATCGGTTGAAATTGCTCGTAATATCGGCAATACATTTATTGCTGGCCCATTTGAGTTGTTTCAAGGCGGCCAAGCCTTGATCACACGCACGTCTATCTTTAGAGATCCCCCTTTTAATCAAGACTATTGGGGAGTTTTGAGTGCCGTGATCGATTTAGATTCACTGCTCGAGGATGTTGGGGTCGATGGAATAGAAAATAAATATGAGTTTGCGATTTGTGGTGCAAATAGTATGGGCCAAGAGGGCGCTGTTTTCTATGGCAAAGAAGATGTGTTCAATAATGCGTTTACGACCGAGCAAGTAAATTTTCCATACGGTGGATGGTACCTTGCTTTATCTGGGAATGAGCATGTACTTATGGATGTGCCTTGGTATCGTATCCATGGTGTTAGGCTTGTAGGTTACACTCTGATGCTTATTCTTGCGATTGCTTATATTATGATTTACCGGCTTTATCGTGTTGCGGATAGCCGATCAATGCATGATGAATTGACAATGTTGCCGAATCGACGCTATTTCATGTATAGCCTAAAGCAAGCATTCAAAACGGTTCAAAAACAGAGAACACAGACCTTTTCTGTGGTTAATATTGACCTCGATGGCTTTAAAGCGATTAACGATACTTATGGTCATGCAGCGGGCGACAAAGTTTTAATTGAATGTGCTAAACGAATAAAAAGTAAACTGCGCACTTCTGATATTGTTGCAAGAATAGGTGGGGATGAGTTCTTAGTGTTGTTGCCACGTATTATCGATGATCAACACGTGGCATCGATTACAAGTAAGCTACAAAGTGCGATTTGTGAAACTCCAGTCGTTTACGACGCGCACTCGATTTATCTCAGTATCAGTGTTGGTTGGGTGAGTTATAATGACAACTTCAATGATATAGATGGTCTATTGAAAGCTGCTGACGAAAAAATGTACCAACAGAAGCGCCAAGTCACCTAAGTTGAATCTGGTCTATGATTAGAATTTAGTTGCTGAAAGTGGGGAAAAGCCTCAGAATACCGCGCTTTGCTTCGTATCAATGATTTGATAAGCAAAAGCTGAAGCAACGCATTTTTATCGTGTTGCTCATACTAAATGTTATTCAACTGAGAAAATAATCTATGAGTTTTACCTCCCTTGGCCTTTCTGAACCGATCCTTAAAGCTATTGAAGCACAAGGTTACGATAAGCCATCACCAATCCAAGAGAAAGCCGTGCCTGCTGTCCTAACGGGCAAAGATGTTATGGCCGCTGCTCAAACAGGTACAGGTAAAACTGCAGGCTTCACGCTACCTATTCTTGAAATGTTATCAAAAGGCCCTCGCGTACGTCAGAACCAAGTTCGTGCGCTAGTGCTAACACCAACTCGTGAGCTTGCTGCGCAAGTGAACGGCAGCGTAGTTAAATACGGTATTAATTTACCGCTTACTTCTACCGTTGTGTTTGGTGGCGTGAAAATTAACCCTCAGATGCAAAAATTGCGTAAAGGTAGTGATGTGCTGGTGGCAACACCAGGTCGTCTACTTGACCTATATAACCAAAATGCTGTGCGTTTTGACCAACTTGAAATTCTAGTGCTAGATGAAGCTGACCGTATGCTAGACATGGGCTTCATTCGTGATATCCGTAAAATCTTAGCATTTTTGCCTAAGAAGCGTCAGAACTTACTGTTCTCAGCGACTTTCTCTGATGATATCCGTAGCCTAGCAAAAGGCTTGGTGAACAGTCCTGTTGAGATCTCGGTAAGCCCTGCAAACTCGACAGCGAAAACGGTTGAGCAAAGCATCTACCCAGTAGACAAAAAGAAAAAGAGCGCCATGCTAGCTAAGCTGATCAAAGATAACGATTGGCGACAAGTGTTGGTATTCAGCAAAACAAAACACGGTGCAAACAAGCTTGCTCGTTTCCTTGAAGAGCAAGACATCACAGCCGCTCCTATTCATGGTAACAAGAGCCAAGGTGCGCGTACTAAAGCCTTAGAGAACTTTAAAACAGGTAAAGTGCGAGTGCTTGTTGCGACCGATATAGCTGCTCGTGGTATCGATATCCCACAGCTACCTCAAGTGGTTAACTTCGATCTTCCGCATGTATCAGAAGACTATGTACACCGTATTGGTCGTACTGGCCGTGCTGGTGAAGTCGGTAAAGCAATTTCATTGGTGTGTGCTGATGAAGTGGGTGAGCTGTTCGGTATTGAACGCCTGATTCAACAGGTGCTAGAGCGTCGTGAACTTGAAGGTTTCTCCCCAGTAAATAAGTTACCTGAGTCTCGACTCGATTCTCGTCCAATTAGGCCTAAAAAACCGAAGAAGCCTCGTGAACATTCTGATGGCCAACGTTCAGGTGAGAACGCTCGCGGACATAAACCAGCAGGTAAAAACAAGCGTCATGTCTCTGGTTCAGGTTCTGCTCCTAAGCGTAAGCCAAATTCAGCTAAGAAGGCGACTGATGGCAATTCAGCCGTTGCAACGGATGATCAGTCAGTAAGAAATAATGGCAGTAACTATAAACGCGGTAATGCGGCTAACAAGCCTTCTGTGAATAACTCAGGTTCTCAAAGTACATTAGGTAAACCTAATGCTTCTGGTAAACCGAACAACTCTGGCAAGCCAGCAGGCGCAGGGAAACCTAAGAAGACAGGTTACGGTGGTAGCTATGGTTCAAATAAGCCTTCGGCGAATAAGCCAGCAGCGAATAAACCATCTAGAAGCCGTGCTAAGCCAGCACCTCAGAAATAGTTTTTCTTTGGTAAGTCGATAAGCAGATAGGTTAATAAGATAAGTGTTGTAGAGGTTCTGTAACAAGAATTGCTTTTTAGGATAATTCTTGTTCATTAGTCACTTTCTGCTACTTAACTCAAATAAACGCGAATATTGAATTTCAATGTTCGCGTTTTTTTATGGGTGTTGTTTAACAAACTAACAGGGATTTATTTGTGTTTAAAGTCATTGAATCTAAGGGAAATAAGGTATGTAGAGGAAGGTTAATAAATCTTTAATGGTTCATTAATAACAACATAATCACTAGCGTTTTTGTTGGTTTTTGCAATTTGCAATTTCAGTTTGCAAAACAAACAAGGATTTACGTCTAATACGTGTCCAGATGCGTAGAAAATACGGGTTTTTAAAGTTGGCACGCATAGTGCATTAGTATTAGTGACCCTTCTTAAGCCGAGGGTCACCTAGCCAACTGACGTTGTTAGTGAACCCTTATTGTTCACACAAAATATATGACCAATCACCCTTTTGTGATTGGTTTTTTTTTGCCTGAATTTTAGGTCCCGTTTTTTGTTATTACTTTTTACTCCCCGCACTTCGAGTAACAGCTTGGTTGGCGCGGGCATTCTCCTCCTCTTGAGCAGATAAGCCTCGCCTCTGTCTCTATCCCACGTTCAATCCAATTTATATTTAGAATCTTGGCTATTGTCGTGAGATCTTTCTTGATGTTACGTGGGATAACCACAGAACCGCCGTTATTAACGCATGACGCTTTAAGTTGCTCTGCTATGTCTCTTGAATTACCGCCTTGAGCATCAATCGCAGGGTTGAGATCTATACCAGCACATAACACGCGATTGTTGCCGGCAGGATCCGTCATATTGATAGATTCACAGCAGTAGATCCTTGGCTCATCGCCCACATTCAAAATGGAGATTTGAGCCGAGCTTCCCGCTCGAGGTTCTGATAATCGACGGAATACAGCCCAATGTTGACATGGATCAGCCACCGTTCTCATATTTCCCCAAGGTAGTGGAATCCCGTTCCCGCGGTAAACTGCCTTGAGTTTCCCCGGCCCATAAGCATCAAAGTAGTGCCAGTGAGGGTAGGGCGATACTACCGTCATTCGACGCATCGCAACAGAGGGGGAAACCCCTGCTCTTTTGTGAACGTCGATTTCGTAACCAGTGCGGTCGAGTAACTGCCTAAACGGGACTTTTGGGCACAACAATGCCCCAGCAAAGAAGCTGGATTCAAAATCTCGCCATGCTTGTAGAATATCTTGAGAGTTGAGCTGTGAAGATCCTGATACCTGGTTGTCGTCCCATGTGTTGTTGTTACCGACCGACAACACACTCTTTAGGCCTTCTTTGCTGTGCAGAATGCAATGGCCGATATAAACCGAGAGGTCGTATTTCAGACGGGTAGGGTACTCTTTAAGAATCTCGTTCAAGAAGATCGTACCGGGAGGCTCAAAAAACGAGGTGACTAACTGCTTGGCATTAATCCCTAGCTCATCAACAACGTCTTGTGGTGTACGAGTTACCCAGCGGATGTTGATTCCTAGGTTTCTAGCGATGTCTATAAGGTCTTCTACGCTGAGGTTAAGGCGTTTTAAGCCCACTTCCTCTGCGGCGCGCTCAAGGTCGGGGAAGTGGTTCTGGTTGCTTTCTTGGTGTGCCCTAATCAAGAGATGCGCAAACTGACGGCCCGAGATTCCCGTTTGTGACAGCATTTCAGGAATAGCAATTTGTAGGATGTCGTTGGAGAAAAGGAAACTAGGCTCAAGTGCCATGCCACTTATCCCACCACGATTCCCTTTATCAGGGGCAATGGCTTGTTGTTCAGATTCATCGTCGAGGAACCAGGTTGGGTTCTTCTGAAAGACCTGTGCTACCACCTCCAGCATATCAATGCTTGGAACCCGCTTTCCACGTTCAATCATTGAGAGGTAAGAAACGGAAGGTGCGTATTCTGGGTTGATTCTAATACAACGCGCAGACAGATCTTCCATCGTTAAATGGTTACGTTTTCTTAGGTTTCGTATTTTCGTACCCAGGAAGTGTGACTGACGAACTAAACTTTTTGACAAGGCCATATTTGTAAAATTCACATTGTAAAATTTTTGTTGTGAAATTGTATGTAAAAAAGCGCTAATCTACAAACTAAGCAATTCACAAAATGACAAATAAATTAAACGTTAGTTTGGAATAATTGCTCTAGGACACATTTTTGCTGTAGAAATCGGTGGTTACCACCGGACTGGTCAAGAGGGAAAGACTATGAATATGCTGACATTCGATAAAACAGAAATCCAAAAACAATCAAAGCCATTTATCGCTGAAGCTGTCTTTGCCGTGGAGACAATCAGTGCCAACCAGCAAACTGAGAAGCAAGTGAAAGCGAAGCAACTGCTTGATAGACTTTTTCCGTTAGAGAACGGCTCACATCAAGATGTGACTAGCTACGTAGTCGATTACCGCCATATCATGGCTTACTTTAAAGATGGCCAGCACAGTGGCTTAAAGCACCCTAAACAGTTTGTAGCGTACATGGGTGAGAAGAATGACCCAGACTCTATCTTGTTCCGCGATAGTAGCGGAAGCCACTTAGAGGTGATGATTGGTTGCCATAAAGGAACGGGTTGTATTGAACTGGTTGAGATTAATGATATTCAACTTGAGTCTTGCACAACCTTTGGCCAGTCGCCAATGGAAGCTACGACCACAATGCGTGAAGAGACTATCGCAGCAATGCGCCACTGGATAAGTTTGATTCAAGGTGATGCGAAGGGTAAACCAAAGGCATGCAGTGAAGACAAAGAGTTCAGAGCAAAAAGTGGTGAAGATTACTGTCTAAATTATTGTTACCAAATCTAGTTACATGAAATAGGGTTGAGATAACTATAAAGTTAAAGCCAGTAGATAATCAATCGATACGTCTACTAACGAGAAAAGCCCCAAAGATTAACGCAGTAGTTAGTCTTTGGGGCTTTTTGATGCTCTTCTCAACGTATATTGATTAATGCTTCACTGGCTCTAGTTGAGATTTACTAGTGATAACCTTAAAGAGGCATGACTCGGTTACGGCCAAGTGATTTCGCTTCATAAAGTAATTTATCCGCGCGTTCAACTAATGACTGGGCTGATTCGCCTGGTTCAAGTTCAGCAACACCAAACGAAGCGGTAATATTACCAACCTGTTTTCCACTACGGCGATCTTTAATCGACAGCTTTTCTAGAGAACGTCGGTTGGTATCAGCAAGTTGGCGAGCTATGCGTAGTGATTTGTTTGGAACGATAAGAGCGAACTCTTCACCACCAAATCGGTATGCTGAAATACCTTCTCGGCAACTTAATTTCAATTTACGAGCAATTCCTTTAAGAACCATGTCACCAAACAAGTGGCCATACGTGTCATTGAAGTTTTTAAAATGATCGATGTCGAGCAGAATTAAACACAGAGATTGTTTCGCTTCACACAAGGTTTCTATATCACGGTCGAAAGACCGACGATTATAGAGCGTCGTTGTGCTGTCAAAAAGCGCATCTTTCTGTACTTCTACCAATTGGGTCTTCAGCTTGGTGATCTCTGACGTTGCAGAATTCAACTGAGAATTGAGAAATTGGGTCGAGTGACGGATATTCCGAGATTCTGAAACAAGTTGGCGAACCAAAGACATGACTTCATCGATAGACAAACTATCATTGTCAACACGAGCTAGATCCTCGAAGCTTTTATCGATCATATCGGAGAAAGCGGAGGTGTCAGTGAGCGTATCGTTCATCGAGTTCGAGACTTCAGAAACCAACAATTCTAAGTTTGCGCGAAGATCGTTGATGTTGGTTTCGGATTTGCTAGCAACATAATTGTTGTAAAGTTGCTCACCAATAGCTGGTGGGCAAATGCCGTAGCTTTCCAAAATACCATCCATGTCTTGAGTCAGCTGCGGGATAGCATTATCGACATAGGTGTACCAAAGTGCATAATTTGCAGGTGTGGTGGACACTCTGTTCTTCATCATAAGAGGTACCGCTTTTTTTAGATTAGCGGTGGATTTCTGAAATTCGTCTTTTTTCATTATTTTTACTGCAGATACCAAACTAACTCAAGCCACTTTCGGACAAGATTAGCGGATTTCGAAGGTCTTTGCTTCAAAAATTATATGATTAATGGATGAGGGTTGGATAAATTACTTATTTTTATTATGAATATCGATTGCGCATTGATTAATGGCAGGTAATGGATTGTTCTTTAAACATATTTTGGGTTGATTTTTTTGAACGAAGATTGGGTTTTTATAAAATTACAAGTGAATATGAGTGTTGTAATACTTCAATGATTCTCACTAAGTGACGTTTAGAAGCTATGTCCGAATAGTAGACGCCTAATACTAATCAAACTAAATAATGGGTCATCCTAGCTTGTTAAAACACTCGATAACATCGCTAGAAATTTTGATTGATGAAGTTTGACTCGTTAGGTATATACCGATTTAAACTTACATCGAAGGAAGGACAAAGATAGGGGAGATTTATAAGCAGACATAAAAAAGCGCCGATAAAAATCAGCGCTTTAAAATTCTTTTTAGCTAAAAGCTAATTATTGAGCAACAACGTTTGCTGCTTGTAGGCCTTTTTGACCGTTTTCAACTTCGAAAGAAACCTTTTGGCCTTCTTTCAGAGTTTTGAAGCCTTCTGAAGCGATTGCACGGAAGTGTACGAATACGTCAGCACCGCCGTTGTCTTGAGAAATGAAACCGAAACCTTTCTCTTCGTTAAACCATTTTACAGTGCCAGTATTTGTGTTAGACATAATTTGTCCCTTATTCATAAATTTTCTAAATTGTTGATTGCATTACTGCAATGCGCTGATAATTGAATTATTTAATATTGCTAAGAAATAAGGAAAAACTACTTACAAAAACGGGTAACGATTTTACATGTCATTTTTTACTATTCATCTAACTTAAATAACTCCGGCTAACAGAGCGAGTGCATGTTAACACAGTCTTTCCGATTGTACACTCATTGATTGATAAATCATCGAGTTTTTTTGTCATGTTGTGCCAACCGACATAAACTACCCTCAATAGCTGATAGTTTTATAGGGTTTTGCTGCAGTGACAAAGTAAAAAGGAAGCCTGTAGCTTCCTTTTCATCATTAGTATAGACGATCTTAACGTTTGAAGTTGATATCTTCGATTTGATCTAAGTTAATTTTTGTTTTTGCAGGTTGCGTTTCAGCAATTACCTTGCCGTGTCGAACTGAGTATTGAACTGGTACTTGGCGACGAACAGCATCAAAGCCATTGTCAGCAGGCAAGATCAGAAGGCTACCTGGTTTACCTTGTTCAATACCGTAGTTGTTTTGAATGTTTAGAGTACGAGCTGAGTTCTTGCTGATCAAATCAAGTGAGGTATTGATTTGGTCATAGCCCATAACTTGTGTTACGTGCAGCCCCATATGCAAAACTTGAAGCATATTTGCTGTGCCAAGCGGGTACCATGGGTCAAACACATCATCGTGGCCAAAACAAACGTTGATGTTTGCTGCTAGCATCTCTTTCACACGAGTCACGCCACGGCGTTTTGGGTAATCGTCGAAACGGCCTTGTAAGTGAATGTTCACTAACGGGTTTGCTACGAAATTGATACCAGACATCTTCAATAGACGGAACAGACGAGACGCGTAAGCACCGTTGTAAGAACCCATCGCCGTTGTGTGGCTTGCTGTTACCTTTTCACCCATCTCAAATTTATGAGCAAGGGCTGCCAGTGTTTCAACAAAACGAGATTGCTCGTCATCGATTTCGTCACAGTGAACGTCGATCAGACAGTCGTACTTGCGTGCAAGCTCGAACACGTAATGCAGAGATTCAACACCGTATTCACGAGTGAATTCGAAGTGAGGGATAGCGCCAATAACGTCAGCGCCGATCTTCACTGCTTCTTCAAGCAACTCTTTGCCGTTAGGGTATGAAAGAATGCCTTCCTGAGGGAATGCAACGATCTGAATGTCGACCCACTCTTTCATCTCTTCACGAACTTCAACCATCGCTCTTAACGCAACTAACGTTGGGTCAGATACGTCAACGTGAGTACGCACGTGTTGAACACCGTTAGCGATCTGCCATTTCAGTGTTTGCTTCGCACGAGATTTAACGTCTTCAATTGATAGCAGTTCTTTGCGCTCAGCCCAACGCTCAATACCTTCAAACAAAGTGCCAGAGATGTTCCAGTTAGGCTCACCAGCGGTTTGAGTGGTATCTAGGTGGATGTGCGGTTCACAGAACGGTGTAACTGCAATGCCACCTTCAGCATCAAGAATGTCACCTTGATGATTAATTTGTGCGTCATTATCGAGAATGCGAGAAAATTGACCATTTTCAATCAGAATCTGTTTCAAGCCCTCTTGGTCTTGAAGTTTCGCGTTCTTGATTAATAAGGTTGTCATAGTGTGTCCTTAAGCGGCCTGAGATTTCAGAGCTTTTTTGTTCAATAGAGGATTAAGCACGAGGTAACTGATTGCACCACCTAACACTGCGTTCAAAGGAACAACGCCAGGAAGGAAATGACCAGCGGCTACGCCTGTTGCTACCGCGATAATGCCAGCCCAATTAACGGTTTGGAACTCTGCATTTGCAAAATCTTTGTAACGTTTACGATTCGCAAAGAAGTCGGCGATGATTACGCCACCAATTGGTGGAATCGCCAACGATAGGAAGGTTAGCCAACCTACGAAGTTGTTGTACAACCAAAGCGCGAAAATCGTACCGATGATGCCGTTAATGATAGACATTGTAGTACTTGAGCGACCAGTGATGTTAGATAAACCAAGGCCAGATGCATAAAGAGCGTTTTCATTGGTTGTCCAGATGTTCAAGCCAAGCACGATGATCGCTGGAAGCAGCAGCCCTTGTGCGATCATTACATCTGAAATGTCTGATTGGCCTGTTGCTGCTGCACCGGCTGCACCGAAGATAAACATCAGTGAGTTACCGATGAAGAATGCAACCATTGTGATTAATACTGCGCTCGCTGGCTTTTTACCAAAGCGAACAAAATCGGCCGTTAGCGTACCTGCACTAACAAATGAACCTACAACCATTGCTAAGGCCATTGAGAAGTCCATTGGAGTTTCTGGTTTAATCAGTTGTAGCTGTTCTAGTCCGCCAACGCTGTCTACCGCAGTCAACACTGAGTAACCACCTAGAATTGCAATCGCTGGAACAGCAATCGCTGAAAGCACCATTAGCGCTTTAATACCGAAGTACACCGTACCTGTCATCAAAAGGCCTGACACAATAATCAAAGTGTTGGTATCAATGCCCGTCGCTTTCTGTACTGGAATTGCGAACATCGCTACACCTACGCCAAACCAACCGACTTGTGTACCACCAAGTAGAGCAGAAGGAAGCCATGAGCCTTTTGTACCGAAAGAGAAACGAGCTAGGAGGTGAGTAGAGAGGCCAGTAGATGAGCCGATGTAGCCAAGAAAAGAAGTGTAAATACCAAGAATTAGGTTACCGATGAGAACGGCGAGGAAAAAATCGTTGAATGAGAGGCCTGTCCCGAGTGAACCACCTGTCCACATACTTGCAGAGAAGAAAGTGAGTCCAAGCATTACCATGGTGAGTGAAGCAACTCCTTTCCTAGCCGATGCTGGAACCGGCCCAAGACTGTAGTTATTATCCGCAGCCATCTTTTACCTCCGCAATTGATCAAAATTAAAAATAACGGTTGCCGTATTGCAGGCAAACGAGCGCATTATGGTGGTATAAATCACATAGTCAATGCTATTTTTGTCAATAGTTGTACATCTGAGTAGGTTAACGAATTAATTATCTTATATAACATGGGGTTATTTTTTTTATTGTGCCATATAAATAAATAGAAAACGTTTTCTATAACGCATTACTTGTCTAATGTCGGGTGTTGGATGTTAATGTTGGTTATTATTATTTTGAATGGGTGTCTGTATATTTAGGAGGGGGGTTAATCAAACGACAGGCAAAAAAATAGCCAATCGCAATAACCGCAATTGGCTTATATATTTTGTGAACAAGAAAGGTTCACTAACAACGTCAGTTGGCTAGGTGACCCTCGGCTTAAGAAGGGTCAATATATACATTGCAGGTAGTGTGCCAACTTTTAAAACAGCATGAAACGGTTGTTTTATAGCAATTTGGTGCGTATTTGAGCGTTTTGTTCGCTTTTTTGGAATTCGATATCGCATTTTGCAATTGCAATTTGCAAGTGTTGGTCGTTTGGTCGCCAATAAGAGTAAACGGTAGAGGCGCTGAGGTTTCTGCATTTTTAAGTTCTTTTAGACCTTTATTAGATAGAATTTGTAGCCGAAAAAATAGAAAAAACTGAAAGTTAAAAAAACAGAAAGCCCGTAATATCTGAGAACGTACGGGCTTTCTTTTTTTGACTAATGAGGCGTGTTAGATGGAGTAAAAGAAGTATAGTTGAGACTTCATTCGAATGATGATTCCACGAATCACATCTAGGAAACCCATAAAGCTAATTGGCTTTTCACCGCTTACCCATGCTAGTCCAACAGAACCTACTGGTATATCGTAACCTTCCGCTTCATCAATTTTTAGACGGACAAAGTGATGCTTGTTCTGAAGGTTTCGACCTGTCGTTACACGAACTTGCTCATCGAGGCCTAGTAAGTTAGCTTGTGCTTCGCCTGTCGCTTCTACAATACCTTCTACGGTCGCAGAGAATATTTTCCCCGGATATACGGCGGTAGAAAACTCTGCGGGTTGGCCAACCTTTACGTTACGAATCGCTTGGTGATTCACTCGCATCAATACATACTTTTCTTCGGTATACATTTGGATACGAGGCATCATTGAAACTCGCTGTCCTTCACGAAGGATAAAGTTTGTCACAAAGCCGTCGGTTGGAGCGGTTACCTTGGTGCTGTTCAGATCCCATTGTGCTTGTGCCAACGTAGCCTTTGCTGAATCGACTTCAGTTTGCTTTTTACTCACATTGGTTTCTGCTTTGTGGATGTTTAGTTTCGCATTTTCGGCATCGACTTCTTTTTTACTGAGCTGAGACTCTAGGGTTGTGACATTATGAGTTGCTAAGTCTACCTTTGCCGTTTGTTGGTCGATGTCAGTTTCAGTAATCGTATGTTCTACGACACTGTTTTGCTTCTGGTAACGATCAAGCGTTTTTGATTGCAGTACTAAGTCTGTTTTTGCTGATTCTATTTGTGCAATCGAAGCCTTGATGTCTTCAAGCGCTGATTGGTAACTGATTTTAGCAATACTAACTTCTTGATGAGCTGTGTCTAAAGCGACTTCCGTTGATTCAAGTTGAACACTTGCTTTGTCTCTTGCGATTACATATTTAGTGTCATCAATCTCATAAAGAAGCTGCCCTTCCATGACATCTTGGTTTGGACTGATGTGAACTTTAGTCGTTTTCCCTGTTACCGCTGTTGAGTCCGGACGTAACTGAATATGTGGAGACTGAACAACTGAACCACCCGACAGATCCATCGGAGTGTAGTTGATCAATCCAACCCACACGAACATCAACCATGACGTACCACCGAGATAAGCGAACGCCTTAGTGCCTTTGTTCCACGGCATGCCCACTAGTCTCAGTAAATAAATGAACAGTGCCCAAATAGCTAAACCTTCTAACATACTGGGTTCTCCTCATTTTTATCGTTTTGTTCTGGTTGAACGTCAGGTTTAGCTGGCGCTTTCCATGTGTCCCTCAGGTTAATAATGGCTTTTTCCATATCAACAAAGGCCAATATGACGGCAAGTACCCATACCCAATGCCAAATAAAACCAATCCATGTTAATGCGGTGATTAAGCCGAGTTGTTGATGCTCTTTACTGTGAGCTTTATTGATTGGTAATTCATGAACACGCCAGAATCCGTAACATGCAGCCGCGATAGTTGCGACTAATACAACGCCTGCTACGACGTGCAATGCGGTATCGGCACCGGTTCCGACAAATGGGACACTTAATAAACTCATTGATAAATCCTAAGCTAAATGATGCGCCGAGTGTGATGGACGTCGGATTTATAGGTTGTAAATTTACCAATTATTTCGATAATAGTGTTTATATGATTTGATCTATCATTAAACTTCTAGGGGCAGCGACGAATGAACCATTGTAACTTCTTAAGAGCGTTAGGAATTTTGGGTATTTATCAGCATGCAGTGACGAATCCCATGGTTAATGTGGAGCGTTTAGGTATTCCTAAGTCGGTATTTAGTAACTCGATGAACCTCATTCCGGTGAATGAAGTTGATAAATGGTATGACTTGCTTGAACAGCAAACTAATGATCCGGATATCATATTGAAATTGGCCGATCGTGTCGATATTGAAAGATTAGGCCCGTTAACGAATTGGTTTTTTTCTGGTCACGATCTTGCGTCGACGATTCGTAGAGTCAACATCGGACTGCACTGTTTACAGTCGGGTGCTTTCTTATACGGTGCTCAAGTCGGGACCATGATTAAATGGTGCTACGACAATCCCGCTTACACGGAAACGGGCAAAGTACACGACTCAATAAGAGTGGCAATTTTCATTATGAAGATTTTGCGCCGTTATTTAGGGGATGATTTTAAACCTGTGGCGGTATCAATTGCCGGCCATCGAGATAACGTTGATCTTTACCATGAGTATTTCGGTTGCACGGTTCAATGGGGGCAGCCGCGTACAGAGGTTTGGATACGGAGTGAGTCTAGGTTATCCATTAATCAATCACCATCGAACAGTAAAACGAATCTGGCGATGAATTTTCATGACTTAGACAATTATCTCAATATGCCGGATGCTGGTGATGAACATAAGGTGACTTATGAGATGATCAATTATAGTCGTCATTTTGGTTTGCCTACCTTACATAAAGTTTCCAGTTTACTCGGTCTATCTGAACAGCAGTTCCAGCGACGATTACACAAATTGGGTGTTAACTTTTCTACCATAATGGGATACGCGTTAAGCAACGTGGCCGTGGAACTGTTGTTGTATTCAGTGCCGATAGAAGAAGTTGCAACGAGATTAGGTTATACCAATGTCGCGAGCTTTAATAGGATGTTCAAAAAACACCGAGGACTAACACCTAAGCAGTATATTGAACGTTTTGATAGTGAATGCTGATCATTACTTTTATTAGCCTTTGACTCGCTTTTGAAAGTGAGTGGTTAAATAAACGATAACCCAAGTACTAAGGATAAAAGGAGCCGTCAGCGGCAGTAGTGACAATTCATGAAAACCGAGTGTGATGAGGCTGCTCAAAAGAATGCCTAATAGAATTAACGGCCATGGGATTCGTGTATAAAGCACAAGCGCAAGAGTCGAAAGAATGGCATTGTACCCATAAAGACCTTGCTCAATTAGCGCGCCAGAAGCGCCAATTATATGGCTAAAAGCTGTGCTGAGAACGACCGAAGCAACGACCCACAGAGCATGTTTTAGGTTGTTAAGTGCGATGGCGATTAAGATAACTAGCCCCGACAATGCATTTTCGATAAAGCTGACTTGGCTGATCCCTTTTAAGAGCGGGATCACCACTGCTGACAAATTAAACCATGAACCTTGCTCAATACTGATTATTGGAACGAATACAGAGGTGGGGGTAGCAAAGGCCGATAGATCTAAGGTCGATTGGATAACATAAATTAGCCAAGATGTGAGGACAAAAGCGCTGGTGTAAGCGCGATACTTCTTAAAGCTGAATACAATGTTGGCTATGGGAACGGTGAGCAACGCGCCGAACACAGTGACTAGGACCAATAATGGTGTGACACCAAAAAAGTTACCGATAAACAAACCAATTAAAGCGCCATTTAATGCGTACATGCCGCTACTAATGTTGTCAGCTGACTTGTTTGTGTTGCTGAAGGTAAATATATAAAAGACCAATGCATAACTGCAACTTGCACCAAGCAGGGTTAGGCAAGCCAGTGCCAGTGATTCAATAGAAATAGCAAGCAACAGCAGAAGTGACGTCATGACGGACGGTGTGAAATAGACTTGCCCAATACCATTGAGCAAGCCTTTAAGTGGGAGAGTGTCCTTATTCATCGTCATCATCTGATTACATTATTGAGTCATGTTAATTTTCTGTAAGTCAGATTGTATATAACTCCGTTCCGTTGACCATATTGGTGTGTTAATTTTGATACCAACGTTCGCCATAGGCTGCTTGATAATCTGGTTTTTCGATGAGGCCTTTCTGCTCGGGAACCGTTTCCAGTGGCCCTACAACGGTGCGATAAGGCAACACACCCGCCCAGACGGGAATATCCATATCAGTTTTATCATCATTTACACCATGTTTACCAATCTTCACGGATGCTTCCGTTAAAGGTATCGCCAATAACTCGGTCGCCTTGAGCTCTTTCTCATTACTGAGCCTGACTTCGCTGGTTCTTCCCGGTGCGATTTGCTCGATAAAGATATTCAACAAGCGATCCTTTTCTTGATTGTCATCGATGACTGAGAATGACCCCAATACAACAGCAGAACGATAATGCGCGCTGTGATGAAATGCAGAGCGTGCTAGCACCCATCCATCAAACAAAGTGAACGTTAGGCAGGTTGGTTCTCCCTTTTTTAAGCCTTTTAATAATCGACTGTTTTTAGCGCCATGAATGTAGACCATGTCATCTACTCGCCATGCGAGCATCGGAATTATCATCGGACCTTGATCACCCTGTAATGCGATATGTGCGATTAAGCTCTCGTCGATGATTTGATGCAGTTTTTCTGTGTTAAATACGGCCTTGTGAGCCCCTTTCTTAATCGTTGTTCTTTTCGTGTTAGATAACATAATCGCTCCTTAATCATTGCCTTTTGATCAATGTATCGATTAACTGGTCTATTAAATAGAGCCACTTTTAAACACTATTTGGATCCAGTTATGCAGCCTATTGATGTCGGTGACCTACAGTTAAACGATCAACATGAAACTCGTCAAACCGCCTTGTTTCATGCAATCAGAGAGAAGATCGTTCAAAATTTATGGAGCAGAGGCTATAAGTTACCTTCAACGCGTAAATTGGCTATTGAGTTGTCTGTGAGCCGAAATACGGTGATTTACGCGTATGAACAGCTGGTCACAGAAGGCTATATCGAGAGCAAGAAAGGTTCAGGCTTTTATGTGTCGGTTGAGCAGCCAGAGTATTTCTTGAGTTTATCTCAATCGAACGGTATTCAGAGTTCACATGATGTGAGTGCAGAGGTTGATATGCCAAGTAGTGCGCGAGTGAAACCCAATGATATCAACCGAAGTTTTGCACCGGGAGTTCCTGACTTGAATGCTTTCCCTTTTACTAAGTGGCAAAGACTGTTACAACGCCACTCTGAGCGTCAGAGCATCGCGGGGAATCAAGACGTCCAGGGAAGTTTGGCATTGAGAGAAGCGTTGAGCGGTTACCTTGCAAGTAGCCGTTCAGTTCGCTGTCATGCCGATAGAATTATTATTACGGCAGGTGCGCAGCAAGCGATTTCAATAGGTTTAATGGCGACGTTGGAGGTGGGCGATAAGATTCTTATGGAAGAGCCTGGCTATCGACAAGTACATAAAATTGTTGATCTATTCAAGCTTGAATTGGATGGTGTGAGTGTCCGAGAAAAAGTTGGCCTTGATATTGAAAAAATACTCGCCAGCGATGCTAAGGCCTTGTATGTCACCCCAAGTAATCAATACCCGATGGGTACAACACTTAACACAGATCAGCGTTTAAAACTTATCGATTGGGCCAACAAACATGAGTCTTGGATCATTGAGGACGACTACGACAGTGAGTTTCAGTTTGCTCATCGCCCTTATACCAGTATGCAAGGCTTGGCAGGGGAACTGGGGTTTGATGATCGAATCATTTATGTTGGCTCGATGAGTAAGGTGATGTTCAATGGCCTTCGTTTAGGTTACTTGGTGGTACCAGAACAATTAGTTACTAAGTGTTTGGAGATTAAAGACGCGCTCAGTGGAGACACGGCCTCACATACGCAAGCAGCATTAGCTGATTTTGTTCGTGAAGGTGACTTATTAAGACATATCAGAAAGATGCGTCGTTTATACAAACTCAAATATGAAGCGATGATCGAGGCCATTGATAGCGAATTTAATGGTGATCTTGAGGTGGTCAGTCAAGCGGCAGGACTACATGTTATGGTTAAATGGTTAAATGGGATATCAGAGCAAGAGTGGAGCCGTAAAGCAGAGCAAGAAAATATTGTGATTCGACCGTTTGATTTTTACGAATATGGATCGAGTGCTGGGCGTGATTGGAGCGCGGTGGTATTGGGTTTTGGCAACATCTCGTTAGATGATGTGAAGCCGAAGATCAAAGAGATCGCTCGGCTTTTTTATCAATAGTGCTCTGATTTTGACATTATTGCTGTGAATTTGATAGGCGGCTTCTAAGCTTTATCAAGAATGGTTGCGAACGTTACCTTACAATTTTTCGATAGAAACCGTTGGTTTACCTAGCCACTTGCGCCAAGGGAGTGACAGTGTCACAAAGGTGATAACCGCGTAGAGCATTGACCAACTTAAGCAGATAAAAACCAAGGTACAAATAACGAGAGCAACCATAGCTGTGTATCTCGATGTTCCAGTTAACAAGCGACAAGCCGCTAACATTGCGAGCAGATAAACCAGAACAAAAATACCATTAGCAAGCTTGAGAAAGAATTCAAGATCCAAATCAGATAGTTCACCAATTACGCACGATATAAGCGCAATAAAGCCAATCGCTAGGGTTGGGTAAAGCGGTACGCCATGGCTGTTAAGTTTTGCCATTCGGCTTTCTGGTCTGTGTTGGCGTGCCTGAGCCCAGATCATTCTAGATAAGCTTTGAGTATAAAGGTTTAAGCTCGCAAAACATGCGAAGAATCCTAGAACGCTTATCACCGTTTTAAATCCATTACCAAACAGTTGTTCCGTAACCCATGGGATTGAAGTCGCATCAAACTCAGGCGAACCGTAAGCACCCACTTTGATGATGACCACCGAGCAAGCCCAATAGACGATGCCCGCGACAAAGCACCCAGCGATGATCGCGATTGGAAAATCACGTTGTGGGTTTTTAAACTCTTCACCCATGTGAGCAAAAGCTTCTATGCCAACAAAACACCAAAACATCACCGCAAGCGCTGCACCAATTGACCATATTGAATCTGATGTAATTGCAGGAATAACAACATCAGTAGCCCCGATATCAGCTTTCCAGACAAAAGCGCTGACTAAAGCAAATATTGAAAGTGCAATAATCGTTTGCAGTCGGCCAGACGACTTGCTGCCCATGAGGTTAACCACAATAAGCAGTGCAACGGTAATGAATTGCGCTCCAAGAGGCGTATCTAGTGGCGCAGGTAATAGCTGTTGAGCAAAACCTCCGGCTAATGCAATGGCGGCAGGTATACCCACAGGAACGACACTTACGAATAACCATGCAACACTTGTTTCTAAACGTTCGCTGAATGCCTGACGGACAAAATAAGCTGTGCCACCCGCATTCGGGTAGCGTTTCCCTAACGCTGCAAAGGTAAGCGCAATTGGACAGATTGCGATAAACAATATCAACCAAGCTAACAGTGATAATTGTCCTGCGATTCCTGCGGCGATGGCTGGAATCATAAATAACCCAGTACCTAGCAAAGTGGTTGAGAGTTGTCCGATTCCTGAGATCAAGGTGATCTCTTGTTTGAGTTGCGTCATTCGCTGTCCTTGCTGATGGTGCGGTGTTGTTTTCAGTTAGAATTGAGGTGCAGAGTGCATATTCTGCATTGTGATTGAAATCATACATTGTCGCTATCAATAATGCAGCTAGCGAAACGTCTTAAGAGGCGGTCATTTTAACGGTATTGATTCAATTCAACGTGAAAGTGTCGGCTGTTCTATCGAGGAAAACTGTGTCAAATTAGTCCCTATAAATAGAACAATAATGGAAGTCATCGCAATCATGGATAAATTTGATCGGCAAATTTTAGATATCCTCAAAATTAATGCTCGATGCTCAGTGAGCGATATTGCTAGAGACGTGAGCCTTTCTCGCTCTGCAGTCAATGCTAGAATCAAGAAATTAGAAAACGATAAGGTGATTACAGGGTATTGCGCGCAGATAGCGGAACCTGATCAACCTAAGAATGTGTGCGCTTATATTACATTGAAGTTTGATCTAGCGAGTAGTAACCACAGTTGTGAGTCTTACGCGAAACGTATCCAGAGTATTGACGGGGTTCAATGGTGCCATTCGATCAGCGGTGAGACTGATATGATGTTGTACATCGAAGTGGAAAGCATGAAGCACTTGAATCAAGTCCGCGATCAATTGCAAAGTTACCCAGATCTTCGCCACCTAATGACGCATACGGTTTTGACCGAGTTTTTTAACAAACAGAATTCGTTAGGCCGTTCATGTTAGGAGTGATCGACTGCGCTAAGAGCGTCAACATGGTTAGGAGCTTCAATCTTGCTAGGAGCCTAAATTTTGCTAAGTAATGTAAATTTAAACTTGCTGCGCTCGCTGCATGTGCTCCTTGAAGAGTGCCATGTAAGCCGTGCAGCTCAGCGCCTGCACATAACGCAATCGGCGGTGAGTCGCCAATTGGCTCAACTTAGAGACTTGTGTGGTGACCCTCTCCTTGTTCGTGATGGCAACAAGCTGGTTCCTACCAATCGAGCTCTGCTTCTCAAGGGAAAACTGGATGATTTGTTGGGTGAGTTCGACCATTTATTGGATGATAAACCCTTTGAACCACAAGACTGGCAGGGTGAATTGGTGTTATCGTCCAGCGATTATGTTGCTCAGTATATTCTTCCTGTCATTGTCTCTGAAGTCTCTGCAGAAGCCCCAAATATTAATTTGGCTTACCGTTTATGGCAGCCCAATTATCTTGAAGCGCTAAACGAGTCGGGTATTCATTTAGCTTCCAGCATGTTTCCCAAAAAACCAGAGCAAGTATCGAGCATTAAGCTTGGTGAAGATAAATCGGTGTGTTTGATGCGTAAGTCTCATCCGCTCGCTCAGCAATTAGCCTTGAGTGCGAAGGATATCGTTAATTACTCACATATTAAAGTGACGGGTGGCGGAGACAAAGACAGTTACGCGGATATTGCATTAAAGAAACAAAATCTTAAACGTAGAGTTGCTTTACAGGTTCCGTTTTTCTCGTCGGCAGGTACGGTGTTGATGCAAGATGATTATCTAATGATTGTGCCTGAACATATCGCTCATAACTTAGGACGACACCTAGAGACTACTTATTTTTCTTTGCCGTTTGATACTGAAATGCATACCTATTGGCTGATGTGGCACCCTAAGTATGACAACGACTCTGCACACAAATGGGCACGAGAGAAGGCATTCCAGGCTATGCAAAAATCGAGTTACAATATAAGTATGATTTCAAATCATAACTATGATGATGATCTTTGATTTCAAAGAATACTTTCTGCGAATTATTGTAAATAGCAAGTACAAGGCGTTCAGTCAGAGCGTATGTTTTTACTAGGAATGGAATGATGACAGTAACAATTTGGTTTTCTTTATTGGCGATTTGTTTATTGGGCGCGATGTCTCCAGGCCCAAGCTTAGCGATGATCGCTAAGCATAGTTTGGCTGGTGGCCGTATGAATGGGCTTGTTGCTGCTTGGTCACACGCCGCTGGCATTGGTATTTATGCGTTCGCAACGATTGTTGGTTTGGCGGTGTTACTTGAACAATCACCAATGTTATTTAAAGGTATCAGTATAGCGGGCGCTGCGTATCTGCTATATCTTGGTGTGAATGCGTTGCGTTCGAAAGGTGGCGTAGCTGCGAAATTGGAAGCGGGTGAGCAGATGAGCTACATGCAATCTGCGCGTGAGGCTTTCTTGATCTCTATTCTGAGCCCAAAGATCGCGCTGTTCTTCATCGCCCTGTTTAGCCAATTTGTTGCACTAGGTAATGAGCTAACTAATAAAGTAATTATTGTTTCAACCCCGTTGATTGTTGATGGCCTTTGGTACACCTTCATCACATTGGTGTTGTCTAGCCCATTGATTGTTGAGCGTATTCGCTCGAAAGCTCAATTGATCGATCGACTGTCTGGTGTAGTTTTGATTTTGTTGGCTGTTCGTGTGGTGTGGACGATTTAGAAGTAAGTCATTTCTCGCGATAACAGGTTTCTATTAAAAAGGCTCACTAGACGTTGTCCAGTGAGCCTTTACTTTTCAAATCAATGGATGTACTAGCCTTCCGAGTTCAGCACTGCATCAAGCTTCGTCATTGAGTCCGAAAAGTAAGGGTTGTAGGTTAGGCGTGCATGGTTTTTCCCATCCTCAATATAACCCCACGCTGAGTACCAAACTTCACTATTATCGATACATTGCTCTTCATAACCTTCTGCTTGTCCGTTAGAACAAATTCTCTTACTACCATTGACTCCGTAGTACGGGTTGTTGGGTGAGAACAGTAAGCCCATGTGAGAACCATTAGAAATGCGCTGATCTGGAATCTTCATACTGTATTGAATAGCGCGAGGATCTTCGAGTGTCGCTTCCCCTAGCCAAATCAACACATTGTTTGGGTTTGGCATCGATCGACTAAACGCTTGCTGGACAAATTTGGTGTCAATGACACTATCGCCTTCGCTCATCATAATAAAAACAGGTTTGTCGAAGTGTTTATCTTGTAGATCTTCACGAACCACTTCTGATGTTTCATAGTAAACCGAAGCGCCATTCATTGGCAGCGAGTTATAGCGCAGTATATTGTCTTCAGGATCTTGGTCAGCCCAAGTAATAAAATAACTTGCTAGACCTGCGTATTGCACGGCTGATGAGCTTGGTTGAAATGCAGGGGAGAATAGCAATAGCCCTGAGATCTTTGGGTCGTTCATCGCCTGTGAAGTCACTAGATTTGCACCTGTTGAATAACCGCCAAGCCACACAGAATCATATTCCTGCTCAAGTAACTGAGTATGGTGAGCTACGACACCTTGCCAATCTTCCAAGCTTGGTTGCATTAAGTCGCCCACACGACTGCCGTGACCGGGAAGTAATACCGTTCTCACAAGGTAACCTTGTTCTGCTAGATGCGTGGCGATGTCTTTAAATGAGTAGGGTGAGTCGCCTAATCCATGGACTAACAATACGGCTTTCCCGTTAGGAGAAACGGGTTGATATTCTGCCGGAGAATTAAGTTGAATCTCTAACTGCTTATTTTCGGTCATGAACACGCGATTTCTCAGCAACCAATCTTGAGTGTCACTGATGTATGCGTCAAAAGTATCTTGTTGATATTCAGGCAAGTTTGGGGAGGTTTCGTAAGCGGGTTCAATGGTCTCGCTGGAGCAACCAACGAGACCTAAAGTCGTTAAGGCAATGAGCGTAATAATGGTCTTTCTGGTCATTATTTAATGTTGTCTCTATCGTGTTTTATTTTGAAGCAAAAGCTTAGACTATTTTTTGTTTGAAAGGTCTTCGTATTCGCCTTCAATAACACCAGCATCACTGGTTGATGACTGACGAGTGTTCATATGAGCTGAGAAACCTTGTTTCTTCATTTGATTCTGAATGCGCTTGCCAGTAATTAAAGCTGCAATAGCTAAAGGAATAGCAAGGAGCAAGCTAGTGAATAACGCCAATAGGCCAGTAAACAGCGCAACAATCGTAACTAATATATTTTTCATATTCATTCCTCTTTTCTCTATGTTGTTACTATATCGCTTCTATTCTGAACGAAACATGAACATCGTTAATTAATCTCATAGAGTCACTATGACACAGGTGTGTTTGAATTGAGGGTTTATATGTAGTCATAATCACGCACTAAAAATATGGGATTTGCTTTAGCTGTTTAAAATCAGCCACTTAAAAGTTGGCACGCTTGATGCTCTATAGGGTTTGGAATAAGTCACTGTAAGCAAAGTACTTACAGCTAATAAAAATTACTGGGAGCCCTATATGTTCTGTATTCAATGTGAACAAACCATTCAAACCCCAACCTTAAAAGGCTGTTCTTTCGCACAAGGTATGTGTGGAAAAACGTCTGAAGTATCCGATCTTCAAGATGTGTTGGTGCATTCTCTTCAAGGTGTTTCTTTTTGGGCAAATTTAGGTCGCGCTTGCGATGTTATTGATACTGAAATTGATGAGTGGGCGCCAAAAGCATTCTTCGCAACACTGACTAACGTTAACTTCGACCCTGCGCGTATTATCGAGTTTGCACAACAATCTCACGAGTTTAAGCAGCGTCTAGAGCAACAGGTACGTGCGGCTGCTACATTGATCGGCTTTGAAATCCCAGCACTTTCGGCTGCTGCGCAATTCGATCTTCCAACAGATTCTTCAGAGCTATTGGCACTTGCACCTCAAGCTGCGGTAAACCGTGGTCACGACTCTCAACATGAAGATGTGATCGGTCTTCGCCTTCTTTGCCTATACGGTCTAAAAGGTGCGGCAGCATACATGGAGCACGCGCGTGTTCTTGGTCAAACTGACAATGCTATTTTTGCTGAATACCACGAAATCATGGCTTTCTTAGGTACTGATCCATCTGACCTAAAACAACTGCTAGATACATCTATGCAGATTGGCTTGATGAACTACAAAGTAATGGAAATGCTGGATAAAGGTGAGACAGATACATTTGGTCACCCTCAACCAACAACCGTGAACGTGAAGACTAAGAAAGGTCACTGTATTCTTGTTTCTGGCCACGACTTGCATGATCTAGAAAAGATCCTTCAACAAACGGAAGGCAAGGGTATCAATGTTTACACTAACGGTGAGATGTTACCTGCACACGGCTACCCTGAACTGAACAAGTACCCACACCTTGCGGGTAACTACGGCAGCGCTTGGCAGAACCAGCAAAAAGAGTTTGCGAACTTCCCTGGTGCCATCGTAATGACATCTAACTGCCTACTTAACCCAGATGTAGGTTCTTACGCAGACCGTCTGTTTACGCGTAGCATCGTAGGCTGGCCGGGTGTTGCACACCTTGAAGGCGACGATTTCAGCGCAGTAATCGACTGTGCACTGGCGCAAGAAGGTTTTAAACACGACGAGATCGAGCAAATGATCACTGTCGGTTTTGGTCGTAACGCATTGATGGAAGCGGCACCTGCGGTTGTTGAGCAAGTGAAAGAAGGCAACATCAAACATTTCTTCCTAGTCGGTGGTTGTGACGGTGACAAATCTGAACGTAGCTACTACACAGACTTCACAGCTCAAGCGCCAGAAGATTCAGTCATCTTAACGCTTGCGTGTGGTAAATTCCGCTTCAACAAAAATCAATTCGGTGACATTAACGGTATCCCACGTCTGCTCGATGTAGGTCAATGTAACGATGCTTACTCAGCTATTCAGCTTGCTCTAGCACTGTCTAAAGAGTTTGATTGTGGCATTAACGAACTTCCGTTAACGCTGGTTTTGTCTTGGTTCGAGCAAAAAGCGATTGTTATCCTGCTTACTCTGTTCGCTCTTGGTGTGAAAGGTATTTACACGGGCCCAACAGCGCCAGCTTTCCTAACAGAAAATCTACTAAAGATTATTCAAGACGAGTTCGATATGCGTTCTATCTCAACGCCAGAACAAGATCTTAAAACAATCTTAGCGGCTTAATTTAGGCCAACTCAAAGCCCCGTTGTTGTGACGTTTTTCTAAAACAGACAACGGCGGGGTTTTTTAGATTTAAATCTTTAGTCATTTAATCATTAGCAAGGTACACGAACTATGTATGCATGGTCGGATAGCGATTCAATCAATTTAGTGTGTTTAAAGAAATGGCACGAGACGCCAGATACGGTCAGCTTTGAGCTTGGCCGCATTCCACAAGACTTACATTTCAACTTTAAGCCAGGGCAGTTCATTACCTTGGGTTTGGATATGCCGACGAAAACCGATTACCGTGCCTATTCTGTAGCATCTTGTCCTGAAGATAACCGCCTGAAGCTGACGGTAAAGCGTGTGGAAGGTGGTTTGGTTTCGAACTTTATTGTTGATGAACTTGATGAAGGTGATGAGGTTTCTGTATTGAAGCCAGCAGGTACGTTTAACTGTATTGATTGCATGCCAACGGCAACACAGAAAGTAACGCTAGTGAGTGCAGGTTGTGGTATCACACCTGTGATGGCGATGGCAAAGTATTGGTTGGCTCAAGGTAGTGATATTGAAATCGATTTTGTTCACATGGCACGTAATCGACGCGAGACCATCTACTTTGAAGAGCTTAACCAACTTGATGAGACACATGCGAACTTCAATTTAAGATTACTGCTGAAAGACAGTGAAGGAACAAAGGCTCCTCAAGGCCGATTAGATAAGAATTGGTTAGTGAAACTGAGCCCAGATATCTTAGATAGAACGGTTTATCTGTGTGGGCCTGTAGGCTTCATGCAAGACATAGAAAACTACCTGAAAGAACTTGAGTTCAACATGGATAACTTTTATCAAGAAAGTTTTACTCCAGCGACTCAAACTAATGATTCACTAGCCAATAGCAATACTGCTTCAGAAGAATCACAAGCGGAAGCGTCTGCAGATTCAAATGGTGCCGTTAAGGTGTTTGTTCCTGCCTTTGGCGCAGAAGTAGAAGCGGAGGCGGGCACACCACTCGCTGATTCATTAGAGAAAGCAGGCGTTCCGATTATTATTGCTTGTCGCAGTGGGATTTGTGGTTCGTGTAAGTGTAAAGTAACCAAAGGTTCGGTGGAGTCAAGCAGCCAAGAGACTTTGACGCCAGAACAGATTGAGCAAGGTTATGTACTCGCGTGTTCGAGCTCGATTCAGTCAGATGTTGAGATTGAGTTGTAACAGACGTGAAGTGAAGCTTTCCAAGAGTGATGAGGATAAAGTTCTTGTAATAGCGATAAAAGTTAGCTTGCCAGATGTAAAAAGGCCACTTAGATCAGATAGAGAGAGCAGATCTAAGTGGCAACCTTCCTATTTATACGGGGGAGTAAAACAAGAAGGGTTGCAAAGCCCGTTACAGACCCTGCAGATATAATTATTATGTTGTGGAGCTGGTTACCTAAAACTGTTTATAGAATCTAAGGAAGTCATAGAATCTAAGCAATTTACAGGTTCTAAGCAGTTTTTATACTTCAGGGTAAGTCTTGTAGCGCACACCCATCATTTGTTCCATACAGTGAACAACCTGACAGCTGTAGCCAAACTCGTTGTCGTACCAAATATACAACACGGCGCGGTTGTCTTGTGCGATAGTCGCAACACCGTCAACCACACCAGGGTGGCGAGAGCCAACCAAGTCCGTCGATACAATCTCAGTCGAGTCTGTGTAATCGATTTGTGCAGACAAAGCAGAAGACAGCGCCATTTCACGCAGGTACTCGTTCAACTCTTCTTTGTTTGTGCCTTTCTCAAGGTTTAGGTTCGCAACTGCCATTGAAACGTTTGGCGTAGGTACGCGAATCGCATTACCTGTTAGCTTACCTTCCATTTCCGGCATCGCTTTTGATACTGCTTTAGCAGCGCCAGTCGATGTCAAAACCATGTTCAGTGACGCAGCACGACCACGACGATCACCCGAGTGGAAGTTATCGATTAGGTTTTGATCATTGGTGAATGAGTGCACCGTTTCGATGTGACCAGACAGCACGCCAAACTTGTCGTGAACCGCTTTCAATACTGGAGTGATTGCGTTAGTAGTACAGCTTGCTGCAGAGATGATGGTGTCTTCTGGCTGAATAACATTTTCATTCACACCAAATACCACGTTCTTGATATCGCCTTTACCTGGCGCAGTCAGTAGAACTTTCTTCGCACCATTACACGCAACGTGTTGGCTTAGGCCTTCCGCATCACGCCATACGCCTGTGTTATCAACCACAAGTGCGTTTTCAATACCGTAAGCCGTGTAATCCACGTCTTCTGGTTTGTTTGCGTAGATAACTTGGATGAAGTTACCGTTAACGATGATCGCTTTGCGTTCTTGGTCTACAACAATGCTGCCGTTGAATTGGCCGTGTACAGAGTCACGACGAAGCAGGCTAGCACGTTTTTCTAGGTCGCCATCTTTGCCGCCACGTACAACGATTGCACGCAAACGCAGTGGATAACCCGGGCCACTTTTCTCGATCAACAGACGAGTGAGCAGTCGGCCAATACGACCAAAACCGTATAATACAACGTCACGAGGTTCTGTCATCGCATCGCCTTTAAGCGATTCAATGAGTGCAGTTTGTAGGAAATCATCCAACCCGTTTGTGTCTTCGCGATCTTGCCAGAATGCATGAGCAAGACGACCAACATCGATGCGACATGGAGATAGATCCATAGAGATAAGGTGTTGAATGATTGGTTGAGTCTGTTCTGCTGTAAGAGGAGAACCAGTGTAACGTTTTGCGATACGGTGAGCTTTGATGATGTCGATAGTTGTCGCGTTAACCAGGGTCTTACCGAAGAGGATAACCTCTACGCCTTTTTGACGGTATAACTGACCTAAAGTTGGGGCGATGGATTCAGCAATAGTTTGACTAGTTTGCCAGTCTAGGAGGTGCTTTTCGGGACTCATCTTTACTCGGGACCTTTCACGTTAAGTTTCTGCATTCATGGCGGTTGTAGGGAAGCCAATCAGCATAGGGGATTTGAGGCATCAGGCTGTGGTCTTTATTGCCACTTAAATGTGCTTGATATGCCTTGTGTGCAACTTGTAATTTTTATGTGGCAGGATTGTAAGGTACGACGGGTTATTCTGCTAGGAAAAATAAATGCAGATAAATTATCTATAAAATTCCGATAGAGTAGCCAGAAATCAACATTTTAGTGTTAATAAAGGCTATTGACTTTAACAATCTGTAGTACTTATTTTTCGACAAAAAATACTTATCTCAAAATATGATATGAAAACCTGGCCATGGTGAACACTAAAGGTGTGATCATGAACACGAGTTACACGTAAAAAGTAAACGACAAATAAGGCAATCAACGAGTTTTCCTATTCGACCTTTGAACAAGCTGAAGTTGAGTGCGGAAAGTACGTAACGCAAGCGTTTAGGTGTCACAAATTTAACCCAACTAACGGCTTGGTTAATATGTAGAATTATTATTGACTGCTGAATCAAACCAATGAGCTTTCCGGTCCACGCGTTCTATGAGTGATAATAACTCGATAATGCGTCGTTTCTTTAAGCTTCAATTGTTTAAAGCTCAGTTATATACACTCTTCATGCTGATACCTCATTTGTTTTTGGGAGTCGTTCTCCCTTTACCCTCTGATATGGATACCAGCGGCGGCTAATTTGTCATTCTGGGCTCGGAGTATCGTTTGTTCATATCCAATTTGATCAATAACTCCGGTTAATGTCCTATTCTTAACTTAGGCTAGAAAAAATCACTTACGGGAAGGGAGTCGTTATAAAAATGATAAACATGTCAATTAGATGGCGTCTTATTTTTCTTTCCACCGTTTCTGTATTCATCATGCTTGGATTTACAGTCAATGAAGTGTTGAAGAACGATAAAAAAATGAGTCACCTTGAGACAACCCGCATTAAGGTTGAAGCGCTTCAATCTTTTAATACTATTTCAAGTGATGCGTATCGATGGTTGGTTCTGTCTAATGATTCCCCCGAAAAAAGCCAATTACTATCAAGACTGCAAACTGAACTTGATAGGCTATCTCAGTTCGAGAGAAGACTTCAATCGCTCGACATTACTTGGACCGTCGAACCACAATTGTTAGAACTGAAGCGTGTGTTAGTTAGCCTAGGTGGAGCTGTAAAAAGTACAGGCGCAATTCCAAACAATGACAATACACAGCTAACAGAGCGCGCTTTCGATTTGCTAAAAGATGTATTAATGGAGTTGTCCGAATATCACATTAATTTAGTCGATGAAAAAATCAGTCAAACCGATGCGGTGTTTATCAATCTCACTAATTACGTATTTTGGACACAGAGAGAAGCGTGGTTAAGTTACCGCTTATATCGTTCTCCAGAACTGAAAGATCAATATCTGTTGAGTTATGTGGGTGCTTTAGAAAGGCAGCAACAGCTGCTAGCGACGTTTTTTCGCTCGGGTAGTCGCTCGCCTGAAATTAGAACACTATTAAAGACGTTTTCCAAAGACGAATTTCAAGACAGTTTTACTGCACGAATTCTGAAAGGAGATTTCTCGTCACCTGAAATATATGAGCATGTTGAAGGTTTAGAACGAAAGAAGCAGGCCATTTCAGAAGCGGTGAGTGCTTACACTCAACAACTTCAATCTGATTTGACTAGAAATATTGCGTTGCAGAAAAGACAAACTTTGATTATGACATTATTGATTCTTGTCGTTTCAGGTGTTTTGCTATGGTTGGGTATCGCGACTTCTTTACGTTTAAACCGAAACTTATCACTCATTTTAAAAGGGGTTTCTGAATGTGCGGATAGTTACGGTAAGCCTACGGTTATTGAAGTGAAAGGTAACGATGAGCTAGCCGAGTTTACTCAAACCCTGAATCGAGTAATGGAGCGTAATCATCAACACAATAAAGAGCTAATTGAAGCAAAAGAGGATGCGATTTCGGCAAACAAAGCGAAAAGTGCGTTCTTAGCTAATATGTCTCATGAGATACGAACGCCGCTCAATGGCATTATCGGTATGGCCGAGATCTTATCCCAGAGCCAACTGAGTGCTAACCAACAAGAGGTACTCGAAGATATAGAATCGTCTTCACATTCGTTGTTGGTGCTGCTCAATGATATTCTCGATCTTTCTAAGATAGAGTCTGGCAACCTAATGCTGTCGCCACATAATGCCGATTTGCGAGAAGCGGTTTATGACTCAGTGAGTGTGATTTTGTCGAAAGCGATAAGTAAAGATATTGAACTCGATATCAATATTGACGCTCAAACCCCACGACAACTGTTTTTCGATGAATACCGCGTTCGACAAGTGCTGACAAACCTGTTGTCTAATGCCATCAAATTTACGTCTAAGGGAATCATTACAACGGATATTGCTTATACACCGATGTCTATGGGCAGAGGTAAGCTCGAGTGTAGTGTATCTGATACCGGGATTGGAATTGAGCCTGAGAAGTTAGAATCCATTTTCGAACCCTTCACCCAAGAAGATGGCAGCATTACACGCCAATTTGGCGGCACAGGGTTAGGGCTTGCGATTTGTCGTCAACTTGTGGATTTGATGGGCGGTTATATTACCGCGCGTTCGCTGAAAGGAGAGGGCTCGACGTTTACTTTTTGTCTGTATGTCGATGTCGTTGAAACTCATGTCCAAACTTTCGAGACTTTAAGTCATGCGACTATTATCTCGAACTCTTTTAATTATCTCGATCAACTGGTTAAAGAGTGTGGTCGCTTGAACATCAAACCTAACGTTGTTTCATCTATATCGGCACTTGATGAGAGCTTAAAAGAAAGTGACTTGGTTTTTTATTGTCACACGCTACATCACTCTATGAGGAAAGATCTTGCAGCGTTAAAGGAGTTATATCCACTGACACGCGTCATTGTGTGTCAGCATCATTTATTTAAAACCAATCTCATACCAGAATCGGTCCACTCGACCCATACATTACCTTTTTTAGGAAGACGATTCCTAAACAGCCTGCAGTCTCTTGATATAGGTGAAGAGCAAGCACCACAGGTGGTATCAAAGGATGAAGAAGTTCGTGCCTTGAATCGACGTATTTTAATTGTTGAAGATAACCTGATGAATCAGAAAATAGCCAGTTTCTTCTTGGAGCAAGCGGGCTATGAATATTTGATTGCCAGTAATGGGCAAGAAGCGGTCGATGTGATAACCCAAGGAGCTCAGTTTGATGCAATCTTAATGGATTGTATGATGCCGGTTATGGACGGTATAACGGCGACTCGAGCGATCCGACAGTGGGAACTCGATCAGCAAGCTATACCACTGCCTATTATTGCGTTAACCGCTAGTGTATTAGAAGAAGACATCAAAGATTGCTTTGAAGCAGGAATGAACGCTTATTTACCGAAACCTTATAAGTCTCATCAGCTTTATGATCTCTTTAGTAGTCTTGATATCGTCTAGTCGTTTTGTTGCCGAGCTCAGTTTTCATTGAGTGATGTTATTGTGAAGCGCCTTTAACGTTCTCTATAGCGCCATAGAGCTTCATTATTAAATGAAGAATAGGGTTATCTCCAAACGACTGCTAAGTATCTAGCGAACTTCCAAGCCAAGGTTGTACTGGGTAAGGCAACGACCTACGTAACTTATTTTTAGTAATGCAGCTACCAATATGGTACTGATGTGTGCGACGATCTGGATGGACAAAGAGAAATGGTCGGCCAAAGGGTAGGCAATGATAATGCTCAGTAGCATGAGCAAGGCAGTAATCGCTAAACTGAAGTTTGATACAGAAAGTAGAGTTTGAAAGCGTTGAGTCATTGTCTTCATATTGAATTCCTAATTGCCAATAATAATTATGATACTTGTTATCAATAGCAATTAGCGTTCCAGTTGTTCTAAATTAATATTATCAATGCTTTACATTGAATTTAAATACCAATAGGGTCAAATTGACTCGGGTGGATTTGCGGTCATTATGACTTGATCGTGTGCTTAATTACCATTGTCTAAACCCGCAAGTATCGATATGGAATCGAACTCCAGAATATAGCCCCAATCCAACGTTGTTTTTTTGCCCGAATTCAGCATGAATATTTTTAAGTTTAACGTGCAGATCGCTTCGAGAAATGCCGTTGGCAGGAACGAGATCTAAGGCACAGAATTCCAAATGTTTGCTTTGCAGAGCCCCTCCAGCCTGCTGGTTGTAAATCTTAGAACGTTCGCCTGAAACAGGGATAACAATACCAATTTCAGGCTCGATGTATTGTTGTATGTATTTCAAGGTATTGATCATGTTAGGCACGTTTTTCTTATTGGGAAGGGTAAACAAAGTGGTGTTACTCATTGCCCAGTCTGTTCCTTGAAGTAGCACTAAATGCAATGGCATACTTTTGGTCACACCAGCATCTTTGAGCTGTTGCCCAACTTCCTTTACTTTATCTTCTGCATGATTAAGAAGCATCCAACCTCGAAATGCCGATCGAGTTGGAACCTTGTAACCATGAACATCTACTACGAGGTCGTCGTAAGTGATTTCTGTCTCTTCAGTGTAAAGTCTCTCAAATTCTTCGGGGTAGGGCTGAGTTGATGATAGCGCTAAGGTAATCAGAATACTTGCGTACATAGGGTCACTCCATTGCTTGCGTTTACTTAGTAACTTACCTTCACTTGATAACTTGCTGTCACCAAATCATTTACGTTCAATTAAGTATAGACGATAGAATTTACGTACAAAAAAACCCACTACAAAGAGTGGGTTGCTAACATTATTGCAAGTCAATTTACTCGGTTAGATTACTTCTTACCTTGGGTTTGCTTGTCTTCTTCTGTTAGTTCACGAATACGACGGCTGATATCGCGACGCGCTTTAGAAATCTCTGCGCTCTTAATGATGTGGTCATCAACACGGTCTTCGTAGTCTGCTTTCATGTTTTTGATAATGCCTAAGATTTCGTCGTGAGTCATTTCTGGCTTGATGTAATCAAGTAGGTTATCAAGGAGGTCGACACGCTTGCGGTTGTCGCGAACTTTCTTTTCGTTGTCTAAAAGTTCACGCTTAAGTTTGTTCTTACGTCGTGCTTGGTTAACAATTTCAAATACGCTGCTCATAGATTCCTTTTCCTATTCGTCAAATACGTTGTCTGGTTCTGATTAAAGCACATCAATTGATGATGTAACAGTCTTTAGATCAAAGCGAAAGTAAGCTTGTATAATTATTCGGCAGTCTCGCTGATACGTGATTGTTTTTATCTAAGTGTTCACGTTAGTATCCAGTATAGATACTGCATTGATACGAAATGTTAAATGAAAGAACAACAATTGGAAATAGTAGATTCGGTGGAGCATGCGACTGAATCTTCAGTAGAGAAAAACAAGCTTCGTGAAGCATATGTCCAAGAGCGTACTTATTTGGAAGTCGTGGAAATAGAGCTTAATCGTTCTAAGATCATATTGATTGATGAGCAAGGTAGAAAGAAACGAGTACCAATTTTGTCTGAGCACTAGCTATTACTGGCTGAATTGTTAAGTGTTGAGGTGGAATTATCAAAAATAATAAAAAGGAAAAACGATGAACACAGTACTTTCCCCAATTGAAGCGAGAATCATTGGTTGTTTGATCGAGAAAGAAGTGACTACTCCCGATCATTACCCACTGACACTGAATAGCTTAACAACGGCTTGTAATCAAAAGAGCAATCGTGACCCAGTTCTTTCTCTGTCAGAGTCAGATGTTTTAGATGCGGTTGATGGTTTGATTGCGCGTCGCATGGTGAGTGATGAAAGCAGCTTCAACAGCCGTGTTAATAAGTATCAACATCGTTTCTGCAATACTGAATTTGGTGATCTGCAGTTTACCGAGCAAGAGCGTGCGATTATTTGCTGTATGTTACTTCGCGGTGCGCAAACACCCGGTGAACTTCGAACTCGAACGGGCCGCCTAGCGAATTTCAATGATGTGAAAGAAGTGGAAGCTACGTTAGAGAAATTAGCTGCAAGAGAAGCTGGTGCATTAGTGGTCAAACTTCCTCGCGAAGCTGGTAAACGTGAATCTCGTTACCAACACTTGTTGAGTGGAGAAGTTGATGTTGAAGCGTTTGAGACGGCATCTGTTGGCGCGGCTACGCCATCTGCGACGAGCGAAAAGTTTGAAGAACTTGAATCTGAAATCGCAAGCCTAAGAGCAGAAGTGGCGGAGTTGAAAGAGTTGGTTGAATCACTGCTTTAAATGACGACGTCTAATAAAGATGCGGATTGGGTCGTGTATCTGATCCGCAATAAAAACAACGCGCTCTATTGTGGAGTAACTAACAATTTAGAGCGTCGTTTTGAACAACATCAGCAAGGTAAAGGTGCAAAGGCCTTAAAAGGTAAAGGTCCACTTAAGCTAGTTTGGAGTTTTAGTGTCGGGTCTAAAAGTGAGGCATTGAAAACCGAATACGCGATCAAACAATTGCCCAAATCTCGTAAAGAAAAATTGGTATCACTCAAATTAATCATTGAGTGGCAAGAAGATAAAATTCAATATACCGAAGTCTCATAAATCATAGCTAAAATATTCACTATTGAACTAATTATTAAGAATGAAGAATTGTACGATACTTTTTAAGTTATTGATTTTTAATAAATATAAACCGTTTTGTTGTCTTTTTGATACTTGCATTAGGGCCATCAGTTTTTATATCAATATCAGATTGACTAATTACTCATTTGGAATGTCGTTCTAATTAGTTTTAGACGCTATCATTTATCGTCGTTGTCCTACATAATATATTTCAGCCATACAAAGAGATGGTGTCATGCTAGGTTAAAAAATGAGCCAAAGTAGCTCATATAAAACGAGAAAAATATGAAACGTTTATTGATGTTGTTTGGACTTGCCGTATTTTCTGCGTCCGCTCTCTCCCACGGTACCCGTGTCCTCAATGGGTATTGGGAATACCAGGATTATCTTGCTAAATTTCCAGAACAAAAAGCGCTGACGGATAAGATGGTCGAAGCTGTACAAAACCACCCCGTGCCATTAAAGCGAGCTCAAGATAGACCGATCACAATTTCTGTTGTTTACCCTGGCCAACAGATCTCCGATTATTGGGTCCGAAATATCCAAGCCTTTGAGAAACGTCTCGACAGGTTAAGAATTAATTACCAAATAAACCAAGTGTTTACTCGTGTCAATGCGGATATATCTCAGCAGAGTATTTCTTTGCAAGAGGCGATTGAAAACAAGACGGATTACTTAATTTTTACGCTAGATACAACTCGACACCGTAAATTTATTGAGCATGTATTGAGCTCTACGGATACCAAGTTGATCCTGCAAAACATCACCACTCCAGTACGTGCGTGGGCAGACAGGCAGCCATTTATGTATGTGGGTTTTGACCATGCAACAGGCAGCTTGAAGTTGGCGGACTATTTTAAACAAGTGACACCTCCTAACAGTAAGTACTCGGTTCTATATCGTTCAGAGGGCTACATTAGTGATGCTCGTGGCGATACCTTTATCCATGATGTAAACACCGATACTAATTTTGATCTCAAGTCTTCTTTCTACACTAAATCAGATAAGGAAAGTGGTTACCAGGCAGCTAAAATCAGCATTGCGAACAATAAGGATCTAGACTTTATCTATGCATGTGCAACTGATGTCGCTCTAGGTGCTGTAGAAGCGATTCGTGAGTCGCGTAAAGATATCTTAATTAATGGCTGGGGAGGCGGTTCTGCTGAACTTGAAGCGATTGAGAGAGGTGACTTAGATGTTACTGTCATGCGAATGAATGACGATACGGGTATTGCGATGGCAGAAGCTATCAAATGGGACCTTGCTGGGTTGGAAGTTCCTACCGTTTATTCTGGTGAGTTCGAAGTTGTCACCAAAGAAGACTCTCCGGAACGTATTTCAGAACTTAAGAAGCGTGCATTTAGGTACTCAGGCCAATAATGAAGAAAAGCTACGCCAATACACCAAGAAACACTTTAGCCAAATTAATTACCCGTATTATTATTTTAGTGATAGGGGTGATGGCGCTTGGCGTGCTTATTCATAATTATGAGACCAGTAGTAATATTGTGAAACAAGAGACCAATCGAACCGTTCAGCAAACATCAAGCCTGATCCAAAACATGTTCGACTACCGTTTGTCTGTTCTTCAAATTCACCAAGATAGTAGTTCACACAGTCAAACTTTAAGAGGGTATTTTGATACTCATAATGAAGAGGCGTTGAGCTATTTTTTCTTTGGTGTTGATCAGCGGGAGCCTGCTCACGCGCCAGATTTACGCTTTATTTCTACTCATAATGGTCTAGTTTGGGACGATGGAAATGGTCAGTTTTATGGTTTAGACAATACGTCATTAGAGAGTATCTCTAATGAAGTATCGTTCAGTAGTAATTGGCATTTTTTGAAGCTAGCCACCGATATTGGCGACCGCCATTTATTGGCACGAAGAACACCCATTATTGATAACGCGACCGGTGAGGTTCTTGGTCAGTTATATATTGCCATTGTGCTAGACAATAACTTCTCTCTTGCAGAATCTATCCAACAAGGAAGTAATTGCGAAAATATTGTCATCGAGGCTAATGGAGCGCCAGTTACTTCAACGTTCAGTGGTGACGAAAGCTATACGATAACGGATATTCTTGCTTACGAAGTCCATGATGAATTACCTCTCCACTTCGTCACTATCACGACGATTCAGATAAACGCCGTTGATACACCACTCACTATTCGAGCGGTGCAAAAAAACACCAATTTTATTGAGTTAGAAGAGAATTATGAGCGCGCCATTATTGTCGTGATCGTTGTGATCGTCTTTATGTCCTTCTTTACGCGAGCTTGGATTCAAAGAAGAGTTGCGGCTGAGCTCGATAAACTGATGAACTTTACCCGTTCCGCAAGTGACAATGATGAATACAACAAGTTTGATGGTTCCAATATTTTCGAGTTCCATCATATTGGTTGCACGCTAGAAGATACCTTTGAACGTTTATCTGAACAGAACCAAAAGTTCCAAGATCTGTTCAATTTTGCTCATTCACCCATTTTGGTCTGGTCTGAAAAAGGCGATTTGATTCAGATGAACCCGGCAGCTCGCATGGCTTTATTCGATGACGATGACAACTATGGTGCGATGGCTCAAGAGTTTGAGAGTCGTATGTTGCCGAACATTCAAATGGTGGTTCAAGGCGCGAAACTGACGGGGATTAATGTGCCAATCGGTGAAAAGGTGTTCCGTTGGAACATGTCTGCGATTCGCGTTGAACACGGTATTACAGGAGTGGTGGTTCAAGGGCAAGACATCACTAAGCTGATAGAAGCAGAGAGACAGGCTGATCGAGCAAGAGAAGAAGCTGAGCATCTTGCGAATGTACGAGCCGACTTTTTAGCTAAGATGAGCCATGAGATTCGTACGCCGCTAAACGGTATTCTAGGTGTTTCCCAGCTGCTTAAACGTTCTTTACAGGGAGAAGATAATCGGGGCCAAGTCGATGTACTTTGCAACAGTGCTGAACACTTACTGGCGGTACTTAATGACATCTTGGACTTCTCTAAAATCGAACAGGGTCAATTTAATATACAGAAAAAAGACTTTCGCTTAACGGAGTTGGTTAATACGTTGGATAGTATTTATCGACCGTTATGCGAGGATAAATCAGTTGTCTTTAGTATTGTGAATCATTTAGTTGATGACGTTGAGATATACACTGATCAAGTTCGACTTAACCAAATTATGTTTAACCTATTGAGTAATGCATTGAAGTTTACTCATCAAGGCAGCATTTCAGTCAACTTTGAGCTAGAAAGTATTTTTAACTCCGACAAAGCCAGCTTAATTGTGCGAGTCAAAGACAGTGGTATTGGTATTGATGAAAACAAGATCGATGCAGTTTTTGAACCGTTTGTACAAGCAGAGGAGACCACAACTCGCGAGTATGGCGGCACTGGTCTCGGATTAACGATTGTAAAAAACCTAGTCGATATGCTTGAGGGAGATATTCAAGTTCGCAGTGTCATGGGTCAAGGCTCTGAGTTTATTGTTGAATTACCGGTTGAATTGCATTCAAAGTCGTTGTTAGGTTACAAACCACAAGCAGAGATTGATCCTGAAACGCTTTTTAGTCGACCTTTAGAAGTATTGTTGGTAGAAGACAATCACACGAATGCATTTATCGCACAAGCTTTCTGTAAAAAATATGGAATGATCGTGACTTGGGCTAAAGACGGTTTAGAAGCAATAGAAATGGCAAAGGCGAATACGTTTGACCTCATTCTAATGGACAACCAACTGCCTAATTTAGGAGGGGTCGAAACCACTCAGAAATTGAGAGATGAGATTGTTTTGTCAACACCTATCTATGCCTGTACCGCTGACGCTCAGAAGTCGACTAGAAACAGCTTCCTAGCCGCCGGGGCAAATTACGTGATTGTAAAACCGATCAAGGAAGAGTCTCTACACCAAGCTTTTGTACATTTTAAAAACTCTTACTGGGAGCAACAGGACTAATCTTTAGCAAAAGCAAATAGTCGTATGGGATTCCTTTATGAAATTGTGGTGAAATATCGTTTTTATTCCTAAAATTTTATAATCACAACATCCCAATAATAAACTGCTACAAAGAACTTGCGATAAAGGCTTGTTCCAACAGTAGTGTTTTTAGCTCATCACTCATGCTTAAGTGTTCGGGAAATTGGATACCAAAAATCCAGCCTTGACCTTGCTTTTTCTTACTCACCACTTTGTAGACCAACTCACTTTCTAAATGCTCGCTCAGTACTGAATTGACTTTGATCTTCCAACCTATATCGATATCAGATTGCTGTGTAATGTAAACACCACAGCCAGAGACAGAAAAATCCACTAACGTTGCGTCAAGTGACAGCGTATCAAAGGTCACTTCACACCCCAGGTGCACTTTGTATCTTTCGTGTTCGCGGATTGGTTTAGTCGCAAAATTAGACGGCGGGCGAAGAAAAATAAGATGCGCTGGCGAAGTGATATGAGCCAGTACATTGGTTTTAAATGCAATGATATGTCCAAGCTCAGTATCGGTAATAGCACGGACAATCATATCAACATTAGTGAGCTTTCTGAGAGTGAGTGCCTCGGTTGCTTTTTGGGAGAGCTCTAAGATCAGGTACTGATCTTCCTTATAGCCAATATACAGGGTGCTTATTTGGACTGAGTCGTCTGGGCCGAATTCCAACACACCTGCTGTTTTTGTACCGGGTTTAAGGTATCTGAACAGTTCTATGTTTTTATCTTTATGCATATTCGTTATTGAACAATGTTAACCATCTGATGAAATAATATAACGTCCTGATAATACTATGTCATTAGTTTCATTAAGGTAATTGCAGGTGTCGAGTAAAAAGGTGAGGTGTTTTCAACAGGAAACAACAGCTTACTCTTGCCGTAAAACAAGATAGACTATTGTTAGTTGTGTACTTAATGGAGAATGAGTAAATGGAACTGGAAACTTTCTTAGAAAACCTGAAACAAGCACCGGAAAGCGTTCAATTTGAAGATGCAATGCAAGTGATAGAAGCTAGCTATGATTTTTCTGAGAGTGAATTTCGTAATGGCGATGTGGTTAATGCGGCAGGGCAGAACAATGGTTCGTGTAAGATTTTTGCCTTTGGTTTAGCGTTAGGCCTCTCAGTAGATCAAACGTTGGCTTGTTTTGGTCAGTTTTACCGAAATGACGTACTAGATTTTCCTGAGAATACCGACCATCAAAATATTCGAAACTTCATGATACATGGTTGGGGGGGAGTCGAGTTCTCTCAGCCGGCATTGGTTGCAAAAGCTAAGTAATCACTCATTTAGTTAATCGTGTCTTGAAGCGAGATAATGGTATCTCGCTTCTTTTTGCGTTCTAGTGCAAGTTCATAGGCACAAAAACTACTGAACAGGTAAGGCTGATAGGCACTTACGACACAGACAAACACCTGCTTTTGGAATATTGTCGGTGTCTCGCTTCTCTAATTCAAAGCACCAACACGTCTCTTTTCCCGCACTGATATCACATTGTGCAGGCTCATTGCATTCTGGGCATTGATGAGTTGAGCTAATGCCACTCAGATTATTCATCACTGATTCTCTTTCGTTTTCAGATAACCCTTTCCAGCCGATAATCTCATCCATTGTTCGATGGCATCCACTGCATATGCCGCCATTATTTTTACAAGCCGCTCGGCAAGGTGTTTTCATTTATCTGACCCATGATTCATTTGTGCTGAAATGTAGCATATTTGTTTTCCTTTGCAGAGCCCTGTTAACCAAGAATTGACTCAGTAAAATTAACAAAGCAACTCGTAATTTTAAGGTTTTTCATGTAGCATCTCGCCCCTTTTGTCGAGTGGGGGATATTATGTTTATTGGATTTGATTATGGAACGGCAAACTGTTCTGTTGCAGCAATGGTTAATGGAGAACCAAGCCTATTACCGTTGGAAGGTAACAACCACTATATTCCCTCAACTGTGTTTGCTCCGACTCGTGAAAGCGTTTCTGAGCATCTATTTCGCCATTTGAATATCAAACCGAGCGATGTGGTTGGCGAGCAGGTGTTACGACGTGCGATTGCGTTGAACCGAGAAGAGAGTATTGATTTAGTGCCTGAAGATATGGCATTTGGTCAGGCAGCGTTGGATCTTTACTTAGAAGACCCTCGTGACGTTTACTATGTGAAATCGCCGAAATCTTTCCTTGGTGCGAGTGGGCTACATGATGTTCAGGTGAGTTTTTTTGAAGATTTAGTCTGTGCAATGATGGCGAATATTAAACACCAAGCCGAACTGACGACTCAAGAACAGATTAAACAAGCCGTTATTGGTCGTCCGATTAACTTTCATGGTCGAGGTGGTGAAGAAGCAAACCGACAAGCCGAACATATTCTTTCTCGTGCAGCTAAGCGTGCTGGCTTTACTGATATTGCTTTTCAATTTGAACCTGTTGCGGCGGGGCTTGATTATGAAAGTACCCTAACTGAAAACCAAACGGTATTGGTGGTGGATATTGGTGGTGGTACGACCGATTGCTCATTGTTAGAAATGGGACCAACTTGGTCGGGTAAGGCGGATCGTACTCAAAGTTTATTAGCCCACAGCGGGCAAAGGGTAGGAGGGAATGACCTTGATATCTACCTTGCTTTTAAACAACTGATGTCACCTTTCGGTATGGGTAGTAAAGGCATTTCAGGTATCGATATGCCGCTGACTCAATTCTGGAATCCAATTGCGATCAATAATGTTGAAGCGCAAAAGAACTTCTATTCTCGCGAAAACCTAGCGGCCTTGAAGTTACTTCGTAAAGAAGCTTCAGATCCTCAAAAGTTAGATCGCTTGATGAGGGTTTATCACGATACTCTAGGCTACAGCATTGTGCGTCGAGCTGAAGAAACCAAAATTGCTTTAGCTGAATGTGCTCAATACCGAACGGCGATTAATGTCGCTTCTGAGTTAGTGGAAGTTGATATCTCTGTTGAACAGATGATCGAAGCTGTTGAAACACCAAAGTCTAAGATGATTGAGTTAGTAAAAGAAGCCATTCAACAAGGTCAGAAAAAGCCAGATGTTATCTACATGACCGGTGGTTCGGCTCGCTCTCCAATCCTTCGCCAAGCAGTAGAAGAAGCTGTACCGAATGTACCGATTGTGAGTGGTAACTATTTCGGCTCAGTAACAGCAGGTCTGGCTCGTTGGGCTGAGGTTTGCTTTAAATAAGAACGAAAACTATGAGTTATTGAAGGCAACCCATCACTGATTGGTTGCTTTTTTTGTATCTGGCTTCGATGAATTTCCGCTGAGTTACTTTTTCTTCTCTAAAGCAGTGGAAATTATTTTACCGGGTTAAATGTTTCAAATGCATTCTAGATGTTACAAGGTGTTTCAAGGTTAAAAGTTTGTCATATAATGGTCTGATGAGTAATTTTAAATTTTGATTTTTAATGTTTATTTGGTGATTAGAAAACCAAAAATTTTGATGTTTTTATCTCAAAAAGTAACAGTTCGCATTTGTGTTTTTAGTTTAATTTATTGTTTAAAAAGGTTTTTTTGTTTTTTATAGTGCGAATTTTTTTATTTTACATATTTTAATGCAACTTTTTGTCATTCGTATATTAGTGTTTGTCCACTTGTTAAATGCAGGTAACAACTTCTCCGTAAGCACGAGGTTGTTAGTGAATAACTCACCCAGTTACATAATGGATATGACAATGAATAAGAAACTTTTAGCGCTAGCAATTTCTGGTGCAGTATTTGGTACACAGGCAGTTGCAGTAGAGCTTTACAACGAAGACGGCACAACATTCTCAGTTGGCGGTCACGTTTCAGTTGCAGTTGGTGATGTAAACAGCGATGACCGTCTTAACAGCGATGATATCGGTGTAGAATCTGTTTCTCCACGTATCAACTTCGGTGCAACTCACGATCTTGGTAACGGCTTTACTGCTGATGCTAAAGGTGAATGGGCGCTAAACATGCTTGACGGTGGTGAAGAGTCATTCACAACTCGTCTTGGTTACGTTGGTCTTTCTCATGACGATTACGGTCGTGCAGCAGTAGGTACTCAATGGGCACCTTACTACAACGTTGCTGGTGTAGCAGATATGCCAATCGCATTCGCGAATGACTTCATCTACGAAGATCACGGTAACCTAGGTACTGGTCGTGGCGAAGAAATGGTTAGCTACGGCAACGCTATCGACTTCGGCAACGCTGGCTCTCTAAACGCAGCTGTTGCATGGCAAGGTCGCAAAGCTGATGGTGCGAACGAATACGGCAACCGTGCTCAAATTGCTTTGAATTACGCGATTGCTGACGTTACTGCGAATTACGCATACAACACCGGTGATGTTAACTACTTTGGTGTAGTGGGTTCAAAAACTGCTGATTCTCACGTATTAAGTGCAACTTACGGTTCATACGGCGCTGAAGGTCTTTACCTTGCTGGTGTATACGCAATGAACAACTACATGAACTCAGGTAACGGCCAGATTCTTGAAGAGTCAGTTGCAATTGAATTACTAGCTTCTTACGCTCTTTCTAACAGCCTTAACCTAAGCGTTAACTACGAAGCGGTAGAAGACGACAAGCTAAGCGATACAGTATTTGCTACTACTGCTCTACAAGCTGAATACAACTTCACGTCTCAGTTCGTAGGCTTTGCTGGTTACCAGTTCGACCTACAAGGTTCTGGCGTTTACAAAGAAAAAGCTGACGACCAGTGGCTACTTGGTGCTCGTTACTACCTATAAGTCGCAGACTAATTTAGCATAGTGTTTACTCCTTAAGTTTACCTTTTAGGATACTGTCCTAGACACCATGCTAAGCCCTCTCTGATCTCTTGATTAGAGAGGGCTTCTTTCGTTCTATACGCATCTGTTTTAGTTTTTCCTTCATGTTACCTAGCCATTCATTTCATCTACGTAGCTATGCTCTTGTCATCAGTTCTTATATGTCGCGATCTTCGGATAAAAGTATTTAAATCATTAAATTGAGCTAAAGATCAGAATTTAGATGTTGATAACCATCTTGTCGAAGATTCTCTCTTTATGTTGCGGTAAACTTTGCACTCCAAAAAATAGTTCAGGGACAAACTATGAGCAGCGTTGTAGATCAGGAACAATTGATGAATTCGAAACGAACAGCAACTCCAACTAAGGTGCTGTGTGTTGGGCGTAACTATGTCGATCACATCGAAGAACTCAATAACGCAATTCCAGACTCAATGGTGGTTTTCAATAAACCGAGCACCAGTGTTACGTCATCTCTGTCTTCTTTTCATCAAGAAGCGCTGCACTACGAGTCAGAAATCTGTTTTATCGTTGAAAATGGTCAGTACTCCGCTGTGGGTTTAGGGCTAGATCTCACTAAACGTGAATTGCAAAGTAGCTTAAAAGCGAAAGGTTTACCTTGGGAGCGCGCCAAAGCATTTGATGGTTCAGCCGTATTTAGTCGCTTTGTTCCAACTGATAACTTAGACCTCGCGGACTTAAATCTAGAGCTGTTTATTAATTGTGTTCGCGTTCAAAAAGGGCACGTAGAGCAGATGCTTTATTCTCCACAAACTATCCTCGAAGAGTTATCTTCTTACACGACGTTGCTTGATGGCGATGTTGTGATGACGGGTACTCCAAAAGGTGTTGGTGCTGTGCACAGAGGCGATATTTTCCTTGGTCGCCTAAAGTGTGGCGATACGACATTGATTGAGATTGAGTGGGTAGCGAGTTAATCACATTGGTTTTTTTAGTTAATAAGTTGGTTTTACTGGCTGTTGGTGGTTGTTAATTCGAATAATTAACCATCAAGCAACGGGTTGCATCTAGAATGGCGTTTGTGATTGATATAAAATCCGGCTCCGTTTTTATCAATACTGAAGCTCATGATCGACTTAGCCATTTTACCTGTTTACCTGACAGCCGTTGTTGCACTTCTCCTTTTACCTGGTCCTGATATGTTACTGATCGCGAGCTCAAGTATGAGCTATGGTCGTAAGGTCGGTGTGTTTGCGAGCCTAGGTAACGCGACTTCTGGAATTATTCTGACAGTGCTGGCGGCGATGGGTGTGTCGGCATTGATCGCTATGAGCCCTATTGCTTTGAAAGCGCTGCATTTATTAGGTGGTGCATACTTACTTAAAATGGGATGGGACTGCCTTCGAACCGATCAGGGAGAAGCGGCCGGACTCAGTGACAATGCTGCCGCTAAGTCGTATTACCAAAGAGCGTTAATTAGTAATCTGCTTAATCCAAAGGCGTTGGTTTTTTTTGTGATGTTTTTGCCTCAATTCGTTTCTACAAATATTGAAGCGACCTCTGGTGAACAGATGCTGTTTTTGGGCCTATTATTGAACGTTATTGGTTTGACGTTTAATTTTCTTCTTGTGGCTTTGGTGGGTACTATTGGTAAGCCTCTCGTAGAAAACGCAAAGTTTCGTACTTATCAGCAGAAAGTGATGGGCAGCGTGTTTATTGTGTTAGCGGTTTGGATGCTTTCTTCTTTCTTTACTGCTTCAATTACCTAAGTAAAGCACATGATAACGGCTCATTGCCGATAAAAAATGGACGCTTAATGCGTCCATTTTTGGTTCTGCTAAGTACGAATTGTCTTATTCGAATATCGAGTAAACTCTCGCTTCACCGACTAAGAATTCAGCTCTTTTTGGTGCTGTTCAATTAGTTTCTCCATGAACTTTTCACCACGTAAACGAGTGTCTTCATACGTCTCTGTTTCTTCAAACTTTGTCACTGTTTCATAGTAGACTTTCACTTTTGGCTCTGTGCCAGAAGGGCGGACGATAATACGTGAGCCATCTTCAAGGTGATAAATCAGCACGTCACTTGTTGGTAAGTTAATGGTTTCAGTATCGCCACCAACGATGTATCGCAAAGAGGATTGCAGATCTTCAATCACAGAGATAGCGACCTCGTTTATAGCTTTAGGTTGAGCAGCTCTGAGTTTAGAACCAATAGATGGCGAGTCAGGGTCAAGCGCAATACTTCTCTGAGCGTTAGTATGGACGCCATGCTCACGCGAAATTTGAGCGAGGAGATCCCAGATGGTTTGACCTTGAGATTTCAACTCTTCAACTAATTGAGCGAAGACAACGATAGCCGATAGGCCATCTTTATCTCGTACCTGAGTGCCGATTGTGTAGCCAAGGGCTTCTTCATAGGCGAACAAGAACTCATTCTGCTCATCCTCCAACTGCATCCCAATATTCGCCAACCATTTAAAGCCCGTTAGCGTTTGGAAGTAAGTCGCGCCGTGGGATTGAGCCACTTTTTCAAGCAAGGTTGAAGATACAATACTGTTACCAACTAATTGGTTTTTGGTGTGCGGCTTCGATAATAAATAGTGAGCGAATAACACACCTACTTGATCCCCAGTCAGCATCTTGTAAGAAGCATCATCGGTTCTAATTGTATCATCGATTCTAACTGCAACGGCAAATCGGTCTGCATCTGGGTCATTAGCGCAAGCGATGTCGGCATCAACACTTTTGGCGAGGTTAATAACGAGATCCATTGCCCCTTTTTCTTCGGGGTTCGGGAAGTTAACGGTCGGGAAGTGACCATCGGGCTCTCTTTGTTCCGGTACACTGAATACTTTGTGGAATCCAGAATCATGGAGAAGATCTTCAGCCATTTGTGCACCTACACCATGCATGGCGGTATAGGTAATGGTTGTTTTAGCGGCTTCGGTACTGTTGTTTACATGCGGGCTCTGATTAATCGCAGCTCGATAGGTTTGATAATATCCCTCGGTGAGCCACACTAATTTGCCTTGCTGTTCTGCATCACTCAAGTTCATTAAAGGAATAGGTTTGGCTGCAGCAGTGTCGATTTCAGCTGCAATGCCTGCATCGTGAGGGGGAATAATTTGCGCGCCATTTTCCCAGTACACCTTGAAGCCATTATATTCTGGTGGGTTGTGGCTAGCCGTTACGACAACAGCAGCCGCCGCATTAAAATGCTCAATACCGAAAGCCACAATAGGTGTTGCTGCCACGTTAGAGGTTAGGTAAACCTTGATCCCCAAAGCCGTAAGCACGGAAGCTGTATCAATGGCGAACTGCTTTGAATCTAAGCGCCCGTCATAGCCAACAACGACACCGCGAATGGTGGCATTAGCGACATGCTCGATTAAATAGTGGCCAAGTCCGGTTGCTGTTTCCTGTATTACTAACCGGTTCATTCGATTTGGACCGCATCCAACTTTGCCTCGTAGACCTGCTGTACCAAATTCTAACCGTTGAATAAAGCGATCTTCTAATTCGTCGTTCATCCCCTCATCGATGAGGTACTGTAGCTCTTCACGAGTTCTTGGATCTGGGTCTCTCGCTAACCAGTTCATTGCATCTTGCATAATCACTAAACCTTTTCATGTCGGGATATCTTTCTGTTGATTTAATTTAAGTGATATTGATTATCATTTCCATGAAAGCAATCGTAAAACTCGATTTAAAATAAATTCCAACAGCAAGGGAAGGGCATATGGATAAAGCTACTTCAATAATTGTCTGTTTAGTAAGCACACTTACCTTGAACAATTGGATATCACTAACTAGCCTTTTACATAAATATAACAAAGTTTGACAAGTTCGCGGTTTTTGAATCTTTCGTAGAAACTTCCAATGTCTCTTAATCGGAAAGTACATAGGTTGTTTATGGGTCAGTGGTCACTGAGACTGTATCACTTTAGTCGTCGCGTGAGTTGTAGATTGAGATTCAGCCTTTTCATATGTAATCGGAATAACAATGTATGTTGCCCTGCTAGTAATGACTTATAGCCCGCAACAACATTTAAGTCGCAATTATCCAATTAGGAAGGATGAGGAGAGATCTTTTGAAAAGATTATTGGTCAGTCTAGCGTGGCTTTTGAATATTTTTGTTGCGGCCTTAATATCGCCTTTAGTGCATGCAAGTACTGAATACAACATGACACAAGGTGTTACTGAGATTAGCGGTAAAGTGTATGAACTCCATATGCTGATCTTCTATATCTGTTGTGCGATCGCTTTCGTCGTCTTCGGTGTGATGTTTTACTCTATTGTGAGACACCGAAAGTCGAAGGGTGCAGTAGCGGCTCATTTCCATGAAAGTACTAAAGTTGAAATTCTTTGGACGATCATCCCAATCATTATTCTCATCGCTATGGCCATCCCAGCCACCAAGACCTTGATAGCGATGGAAGACACCTCTCAATCAGAACTCACTGTCAAAATTACAGGCTCGCAATGGAAATGGCATTACAGCTATTTTGGCGAAGATGTTGAGTTTTTTAGTCTTTTGGCGACAAGTGATAAAGAGATTGAAGGAATCGAAGTTAAAGGGGCACATTACTTGTTAGAAGTGGATAATCCGCTCGTACTGCCTATCGATCGTAAAGTCCGTTTCTTGATGACTTCTGATGATGTTATTCACTCATGGTGGGTACCAGCTTTTGCGGTAAAAAAAGATACCATTCCCGGTTTCATCAACGAAGCGTGGACAAAGATCGATGAGCCCGGTGTTTATCGAGGGCAGTGTGCAGAGTTGTGTGGTCGTGCTCATGGTTTCATGCCGATAGTGGTGCATGCAATGGAGGAGGATGACTTTGATGGATGGCTTGCGGAACAGAAAGAATTGGCGATAGCCGCAAAGCAAGCGGCTCAAGATGCACTAGATGCGTCACTTTCCTTAGATGAATTGAACGTCATCGGTGAAGAAGTTTACAAAACCCGTTGCGCAGTTTGTCACCAAGCCAATGGGGAAGGTATTCCCGGCGCATTTCCTGCCATTAAAGGAAGTCCTATTGCACTTGGTGATGTGGGTGTTCATATCGATACCATTGTTTATGGTCGCGGAGGTACCGCAATGCAGGCGTTCGATAATCAGTTAACCGAAAAAGAGATTGCTGCGGTAGTGACTTATCAAAGAAATGCTTGGGGTAATGAGACTGGCGATGTGGTTCAGGCTTCAGATGTGAACGCTTATAAGGCGAAGCAAGAAGGTGGATCTGACAACGAACAAAGTGAAACGAACAGTGAACAAGGCTCAACGGATGAGGCACAAAACGATGCTAAGGAGCAGTTATGAGTTCGCCAATCAATAAGCCGGTGAAATCGGCTCCCGCAGAAGGTCAAGCACTGAGTCATTCAGCTGAAGGTTCATTGGACAGCCATGATTTAACTCATGATGATCACGACTCACATGCTGCTCCCAAAGGTTGGGCGCGTTGGCTTTACTCAACCAACCACAAAGACATCGGTACACTTTACCTTTGGTTTAGCTTTGCCATGTTCTTAACAGGCGGCGCCATGGCGATGGTGATCCGTGCGGAGTTATTCCAACCGGGGTTACAGCTCGTTGAGCCAGACTTCTTTAATCAGATGACTACCGTTCACGGTTTAATCATGGTGTTTGGTGCCGTGATGCCTGCATTCACAGGTTTGGCTAACTGGATGATCCCAATGATGATTGGCGCTCCAGACATGGCGCTGCCGAGAATGAATAATCTCAGTTTCTGGATTCTACCTTTTGCTTTCTTGATCTTAATTGGTTCTTTGTTTACTGAGGGAGGCGGCCCGAGCTTTGGTTGGACATTTTATGCGCCGCTCTCGACAACTTATGGTCCTGATAGTACGGCGTTGTTTGTATTTTCTGTCCATATTATGGGGATCAGTTCGATCATGGGGGCGATCAACGTCATCGTAACCATAGTGAACATGCGCGCACCGGGTATGACTTGGTTCAAGTTACCAATGTTCGTATGGACATGGTTAATTACCGCTTTCTTGCTGATAGCCGTGATGCCCGTTCTCGCGGGTGCGGTGACTATGGTACTGACTGACAAATACTTTGGAACAAGCTTCTTTGATGCCGCTGGTGGTGGGGACCCGGTGATGTTCCAGCACATATTCTGGTTCTTTGGACACCCCGAAGTGTACATCATGATCTTGCCGTCGTTTGGTATCGTCTCGGCTATCATCCCAGCCTTTAGTGGCAAGCGCTTGTTTGGTTACCATTCGATGGTGTACGCGACCTGTAGTATCGCCATTTTGTCTTTTTTAGTGTGGGCACACCACATGTTCACAACGGGTATGCCAGTATTTGCCGAACTGTTCTTCATGTATTGCACCATGTTGATAGCGGTGCCGACCGGTGTGAAAGTCTTCAACTGGGTGGCGACTATGTGGCGGGGGGCTTTGACCTTTGAAACACCAATGTTGTTTGCGATTGCCTTCATTGTTCTGTTTACGATTGGTGGGTTATCTGGATTGATGTTGGCAATAGTGCCTGCTGATTTCCAATACCACGATACCTATTTTGTGGTGGCTCACTTTCATTATGTTCTGGTAACAGGTGCTGTGTTCTCGATTATGGCTGCCGCCTATTATTGGCTGCCTAAGTGGACAGGGCATATGTACGACCACAAGCTCAGTCTGTGGCATTTCTGGACGTCGGTAATCTCAGTGAATGTGCTGTTCTTCCCGATGCACTTTTTAGGGTTAGCGGGCATGCCACGTCGTATTCCAGATTACGCTATTCAATTTGCTGACGTTAACCAAGTGGTGTCGATTGGTGGTTTTGCCTTTGGGTTGTCTCAGCTGATCTTCTTATGGTTGGTTATTAAGTGCGTAAGAGGCGGAGAGCCCGCACCAAGCAAGCCTTGGGATAGAGCTGAAGGGCTAGAATGGACAGTTCCAAGCCCTGCGCCTCATCATACCTTTACTCATCCACCTAAAGTGGATTAGAGGGCAGAGCCATGAGTGATAAGCAAAGCGATCAAGATAAAAACCAACCTAAACGTTCATCCAAAAAGCTGACGGGTTATTTGGTGTTGAGTGTGGTTGCGATGTTTGGTTTCGGTTTTGCTTTGGTGCCGCTCTACGATGTGATGTGTGACGCCCTAGGGATCAACGGCAAAACCAATACGGTTTCTGCCGTTCAACCTCAGGGAATGCAGCCCGACTATTCTCGTACGGTACGCGTTGAATTCATGTCCCACATCAAGCCAGATATGCCGTGGCAGTTCTCGCCCGAAGTTCAAGTGTTAGAGGTTCACCCTGGTGAGGTGATTCAGACTAACTACATCGCTAAAAACCTATCCGGTGCCTCATTGGTTGGCCAAGCCGTACCATCGGTTTCTCCAGGCATGGGAGCCACTTACTTTAACAAAATGGAATGTTTTTGTTTCAATCAGCAACCATTAGAGGGGCACAAGAGTGCCGAAATGGGATTAATATTTTACATTGAACCTGACATTCCTGAATTAATACATACGCTTACACTCTCTTATACGCTGTTTAATATCACGAGTCAGGTGAGTGGAGAGGCAAGTAAGCCTGAGCCTAACGTGCTCGCAAGTAACTAGGGATTTACAGAACCAGTATCAACATAAGGAGTTGAGCGATGAGTTCTAAAAAGGAAGTTTATTTCGTTCCACATCAAAGCCACTGGCCATTGGTGGGTGCTGTAGCACTGTTTTTGGTCGCGGTTGGTGCTGGCTTGACGGTGCAAAATATGGGCACCGACTCAGCCGGTGGTGTATTTGGAAAAGCGGTGTTGTTAGTAGGGTTTGCTGCGCTGCTTTACATGCTCGCAGGTTGGTTTAGTAATGTGATCACGGAATCATTGAGTGGTCTTTATTCTGAGCAGATTTCTCGATCTTTTCGACAAGGTATGAGCTGGTTCATTTTCTCTGAAATCATGTTTTTCGGTGCTTTCTTTGGCGCTCTTTTTTACGCTCGTATGATTTCAGTGCCGTGGATTGGTGGCGCAGGCAACAATGCGATGACCCATGAAGTGTTGTGGCCGATGTTTCAGTCGATATGGCCACTAACGACGACGCCTGATGGTGTGACGACACAAGCCATGCCTTGGCAAGGTATCCCGCTTAAAAACACTATTATACTGCTGCTTTCATCTGTGACGCTGCACATGGCACATATCAGTCTTGAACAGAATAAACGTATGGCTTTAATCGTGTGGTTGGAAATAACCATTGTTCTGGCTGGCTTCTTCCTGTTCTTCCAAGTTGAAGAGTACCTTCACGCTTATCAGGATATGGGACTGACACTTCAGTCTGGTATCTACGGTAACACCTTCTTTTTGCTTACTGGATTTCACGGCTTGCATGTTTGTTTAGGAACGATTTTTTTGGTTGTATTACTGGCAAGAGTTGCGAAAGACCATTTTTCTCCAAAAGATCATTTTGCGTTTCAAGCGGGCAGTTGGTATTGGCATTTTGTTGATGTGGTTTGGTTAGGTTTGTTTGTGTTTGTGTATGTGCTCTAACGAAATATGCTGGTTTAGCTGCTGGATTTGTATGGGCTTAATAAGGGCGAGGGTTGGGCGTTATCATTCCTGAACATAAAGCCAGTAATAACAGTAGTACGACAACGACTGACCACATCACTCGACGACCCAAAAAGTGACTGAGCCTTTTTCCATTGTGTTTGCCCGAGGCGATTTGGATTAGACCTTTCATCAAATTGAAAGCGATAAAAAACAGCAAAGCGACCAGTACAATTTTAAATAACAACACAAAGGTAGATAACGCCATAGTGATAACTCCAAACCGATTGATTGATGATGAACACAAGTTCCGCAGTAAAGGTTTTTGGATAGCGGTTGTTTTAACTGTGGTTTCAGTCGGCGCTTTAATCAAGTTAGGTTTATGGCAACTCGATCGTGGTAACGATAAATTACGTTATGAACAGCAATTGACAGAGAGAGCACAGCTATCGCCACAACCTTTAGATGTCGTTATTTCTGAGTTGCGAGAGCAGAGTTTATCTGGCCAAGAGTCATTAAATCCTCAAACCCTAAGCGGGTTAAAGGCTGATGTTGATTTGGTAAATACGAGTGGCTTGATGTTCTTGTTAGACAACCAGATAAACCAAGGAACGGTAGGGTATGTGATTTACATGTTGGGAAAGGTTCGTCTTGAAGATGAAAACAACTCATTAGTGGCTGAAAAACAGTTGTTGATCGATCTTGGGTTTGTTGCGGCAAGTAATGACAGAAGAGAACTACCGCAATTAGGAAGCATTACTGTACCAAGCAAAATGTCAGGGCGCTTGTATACACGCTCAGTGAATCCTTTAAGTCATGAATTGGGTTTAGAAAATACGACACCGAATAGAATCCAAAACCTAAACATAGCAGCGTTATCACAATACACCGGGCAAGAAGTGCTGCCCTTTGTCTTCCAACCTCAGAGCTTAGGTTCCTGGCCTTATGAGTTGTTATGGCGACCGACGGCAATGAAATCTGAGAAGCACTTCGGTTACTCATTTCAATGGTTTGTAATGGCAGCGGTACTTTTGTTTTTGATGTTGTTAATTGGCTATCGGTACTTAAAAGCGACACCTATCACGGAGAACAACGATGGATAAATCTCAAGCACAAGTGAACAGTGAAAGTACGGAGGCAAACATGGCTGAGCTTAGAAGCCGTCGTACTAAGGGACGTTTGGTATTAATCGGACTCGTTCTAATTTTCACTTTGCCTGCGATTATCGCCAAAACTGTGTTGGACCAGAATTGGTATACCTCAGGTGTCACTAACTCAGGCGAATTGGTAGAACCAAGAGTCACGCTAGCGGATTTTGGCGTAACGGTACCCATGGCTGGAGAGGGTTGGTTAGTGGGTTATATCGCACCGATGGAGTGCGAAAGCTTGTGTGAACAACAGCTTCATTATTTGAATCAAAGCTACTTAGCGTTAGGAAAAAACAAAGAACGCGTGACCGCCGTTGTTTTCGTCTCAGAAGGTAATTCGTTATCGGGTTCTCTTGATAAGCCTGATCTATCTTTGTTAGCTGGTGGTGATCAGTTAAGTTCCGAGTTTGCGTCAGCTTCCATTGTGATAATTGACCCACTCGGGCAATTGGTTATGGAATACAAAAGCGTTTCTGATCCTTCGCAGTTAGTCAGCCAATCTAAAGGCATGATTCATGATTTACGAAAATTACTCAAGTTGTCGAGAGTGGGGTAAAGGCCAGTAATTAGTCGGCGTTGATGATTCTAGATAGGGAGATAAGCAATGCAAAAAGGAGCTCCAAAGTTACTCATGTTGATTATGAGAGTGACTATATTCCTAACTTTGACTGTGATTGTACTCGGTGCTTACACTCGTTTGTCTGATGCCGGTCTTGGCTGTCCCGACTGGCCTGGTTGTTATGGAAAGATCACGGTGCCTTCTGATGTATTGGCGGTGACTGAAGCGAATCTGCAATTTCCAGAACGAGCTCTCGAAGCAGACAAAGCTTGGATAGAGATGATCCATCGCTACTTTGCAGGAACATTAGGGCTGCTTATCTTTGTCGTTGTTGCTTGGTGTATTAAAAAGAATATAACAACTGCTGGTCTGCCGTTACTTATTTCTGCAACCGTGATATTTCAGGCTTTGCTTGGAATGTGGACGGTGACTCTCAAGTTGATGCCCGTTGTGGTTATGGCGCATTTGATGGGGGGCTTCACGTTGCTGTCACTGTTGTGTTTGCTCTACTGTCGTTTGTCTCAATTCCAAAGCCGTTTTGGAGAGGTTGCCTATTCTTCACCACTTAAAATTTCGGCACTATTCGGATTACTCATTGTAGTCGGGCAGATACTGCTAGGTGGCTGGACATCGTCAAACTATGCCGCTTTGGTGTGTACCCAATTGCCGATTTGTGAAGGTAACTGGATGAGCTACCTCGACTTCAAAAATGCGTTCGATTTTGCTCAACATGGACACGATAACTATGAGTTTGGTGTGTTGGAATATCCCGCGAGGCTTACCATCCATGTCATGCACAGGTTCGGGGCTATTGTGGCGACGTTAACGGTGCTGATGATCGTGTTCCAGCTATGGAAATTTGGCCAAGCGCCTCACCAAAAGCTGAGCGTGATTGTCGCAATAGTCTTGTTTACTCAAATCGGCCTTGGGATCAGTAATGTATGGTTTCATCTGCCAATTTTAGTTGCGGTTTTGCATAACCTAGTCGCAGCGATGTTGCTCATCAGCATGGTTGTAACCAATTTTGTCGTGTGGCAACGCAAACCGAGTGAGATCTTGGTGAAGAACAGTGTATTACAAGGAGGTAATCATGGTCAGTAGAACGTCAACACAGTATGAAGTGGTGGCTCAAGACGCAGCCTTAACTCATAAGATAGCAACCAACAATGACACAGCTTTAAGTAACAAAATTGCTACAAAAAACAAAGCCACTTGGAAAGTCTATTTAACGCTGACCAAACCAAAAGTGGTGGCTTTGATGTTGCTTACTGCACTGGTTGGGATGTGTTTAGCGGTACCCAATGGATTGCCCTTACAACAAACTCTGTTCGGAATGATTGGGATAGGGCTGATGGCAGGTTCGGCAGCTGCATTCAACCACTTGATCGATAAAAAGATTGATGGGCAAATGACTCGAACAAACCGACGTCCTTTGCCATCGGGTGAACTGAGCAGTGTGCACGTGTTCAGCTTTGCTGCTGGTATCGGCTTACTTGGCTTTACCACGTTAGTGGTGTGGGTCAATCAACTGACCGCTTGGTTAACCTTTGCAAGCTTATTGGGTTATGCCGTGATTTATACCATGTACTTGAAACGAGCAACGCCGCAAAACATCGTGATAGCAGGAATCGCTGGCGCTATGCCCCCTTTATTAGGTTGGACGGCAGTAACTAATGAATTGCATTCAAATGCTTGGTTGTTGGTGATGATCATCTTTATTTGGACGCCTCCGCACTTTTGGGCGTTGGCGATTCATCGTCGTGATGAGTATGCCAAAGTGAATATCCCCATGCTGCCTGTGACTCACGGAATCGAATACACCAAGACTTCTATTTTTCTCTATACCTTGTTGCTTAGCATCGTGTGTATATTGCCGGTATTGGTCGGCATGAGTAGTTGGATATATCTAAGCGCTTCATTGGTGCTCAACGGTGGGTTTGTTTATCATGCTTGGGTACTTAAATATCGTGATGAGCCCAATATGGCGATGAAGACCTTTAAGTTCTCCATTTATCACCTAATGATCTTATTTGTCGCTCTGTTGGCGGATCATTATTTGCTTTGACAGCTTTGCGCTGAACTACATAAGGTTTTCCTTATATCAGACCAAACCTTTGGCTTCCACTAACCTAACTCTGACATGTTATGTATGAAAAACCGGACAATTGATTGACATGAATTATATAAAGGAACCGGTAATGGAATTCACTGAGCAAGATAGAGATGCGTTATATCAAACGTGGATGTCACAAAAATCGCGCATGAGAATTACGCAAATGGAGTTTTCAAAGAAGCTAGGAATGAACCAACTTGATTTCTCAAGAGTGCTAAGAGGGGAAACGGCACTAACCATGTCCTTCATTAGCCATTTCTGCCGCTTACTTCATTTAGAACCTAGAAATGTGTTCCCTTCGTTGAAAGAAGCGAATAATTCAGGGCCTAAAGTAGTCTATCTGAAAAGTCGTATGAGTGTTGATGGTGAGATTCAAAATGCTTACATCGAAGGTAATCAAGTGATAGTAGAGTATGCCCACACTGTTCAGCGAGACTAATTTTAGATCTAGCTCTGAGTTTTAAATCCTTTTTCTACAATATTTTCTCTTAGGGTATGGCATACTTATGTCGAGTGTTAAATTTAACCTAAGTGCGCTATGAACCCTTTAAAACTTCTTGTGCTTGTCGCAACCAGCATTTTCTTGTTTGGTTGTGCAGGCGGTCCGATTATAACCGAAACCAAATTCACCACCTACGAAGACTTTCAGCCTGGTCCTGATAGCGGTGTCGATTTAGTTTGGGCAAGGATTGGACTACGTGACGCCCAACGATTGAAATCCAAATTAAACTCTTATGATTCTGTGGTGATCGACCAAATTTTTGTTCTTGCAGAAGAAGGGACACTAGATCCGGAAGAGATCGAAGAGCTCATTGATCATATGGTGAGCTGTTTGGAGGCTAAGATATCGCCTCATAAAGCGATTGTTGGTGAACCTACGGGTAAAACACTACGTTTAAGTATTGCCTTGAGTAACGTTGAAACCCCAAATCCTATCTTAGCTGTGACAAGTAGTGTTTTGCCATTCGGCCTCGCTATGTCTACGATATCCAAGGTGACAACGGGTGAGCACACCAATGTTGGAAGCGCGAGTGTTGAACTCCTGGTGAGCGATGCACAAGATGGCACACCATTGTTTGCAGCAATAGACCGTGAAGCAGGCAATAAAGATTTTTCGACGATGATTGACTCTTTGGACGATGCCAAAGATGCGATCAACTACTGGATTGAACGTTTAGGTGATACTCTACAGAATATCGACGACGCATAGAAAGAGCACGTAATGCTAGAGAAAGAGAACCTGATTAAGTTAGCTAGAATGCAAATGCCATTTGGCAAATACGCTGGCCGCGCATTGATTGACTTACCTGAAGAATATTTGCTCTGGTTTGATAAGAAAGGCTTCCCGTCTGGCGAGTTGGGCGACTTATTAAAACTGTGCCTTGCTTTGAAAATTGAAGGGCTTGATAGTGTCGTCAAGCCTCTAAAATACCACTTCCCTGAAGATCTATAATTATGGCTGCGTCTAAGCTCTTAAACAAAAGAAAGGTTTAAGGGGGAAGATGCATATTAATGGAAATGCCTTAATCGTTCTTTCAACGAATACAAACGACCTATAGCAAATGAAACTTATCAGGAGCTTGGCAGATATGCATTCAGGAGAGAACACATTAAAAATGAATTGGATCTGGTGTTGATCACCGTTTCTACTATGCACGTAACGCGGATGATTATATTATTCCCCCCCTTTGAACAAGCCCATACATTACCCTATCAACTCTCTACCTAACCATAATCTATTGCAAGTCAATTATTTGTTCAAAATCTAATATAGATCTTGAATCCATATCATGTAAGAAGGCAAACTACGCGTGTAATTATTATAAATACTAGAGTCAACGTCATAATTGGACTCCATAGAAATAAGTTGTAATAGGTATCTGATGCGTTTTTTAACTTGCTTTGCTTTAACTTGTTCTATTCTTTTTTCAGTTCAGAGTTTTGCTGAAGAGATCAAGATTTTCACTTGGGAAGACTATATCTCTGATACCGTGATAGAAAAGTTCGAAAAGCAATATGGACATACCGTATCTCAGGTCTATTTTGAAAGTGAAATGCTGCGAGATGTTGTGGTGTATTCTGGGAAAGCTCTAGCCTACGACTTGTTTATCATTGATGGGCTAACCATTGATGAGCTGGGCAGAGAAGGTATTTTAGGGGATTTGTCCAATGTTCTGGAGGGAGATAATTCATATTTCACCGATATATCTCGCGGAGTATGTGGGTCGTACGGTATTCCATATTCTAACGGTACAATGGGGGTCGCATTTCGCTCTTCAAAGGCTACCGAAGGGATAACCTCTTGGATGGATGTTTTCGATTACGCATTACAGAATCCCCAGACCGTCGTGATCCCCGATGATGATGTGGACACCATAGCAATCGCATTATTGGCGTTAGGGTTTGATCCTATGACCGAAAATGAAGTTGAACTAGCCCAAGCGTACAAACTATTGATGAAGGTCCGTGATCAGCTATTAGTAATGAGAGCCGGTACTGGCTATGCTCTAGATAAAAGATCTGCTTCTAAAATGGAAGTTACCGTTATCTACTCAGGAGAAAAAGAACAAATTGCGTCGTATACAGAGCAAGATGATTGGACCTACACGATTCCTCAAGAAGGAACTCTGATGTGGCATGAATGCTTCAGTGTTCATAAAGAAAAGCCTGTTAGTAAGGCGTCAATTGAGTTTCTCAACTTTATTAATTCACCAGAGATAGCAGCAGTAAATGCCGAGGAGATGTGGTTCGCAAGCTCGAATAGACACGTATTGGATTTCGCAACTGATGAGTATCTGCAAGATGAAGAGTTGTTCCCAATGGCATTAGATAACACTTCATCGTTTACCTATAAAACATTGAGTAAAGAAGCTTCAGATCTGAGAAGTCAAATACTCACTGTTATTCATAACCAAAAATAAAAGACAGAAAATGAAACTGTCGCTAAAGATCAATTATATTTTGCTTCCCGTTATGGTGGTTATCTTCTCCATCGCCGGTGTGTTTTCGTATACCAGTCAAAAAATGCATCTGAATTCGTCGCTATCTGAAAAATTACATAACGAGCTTGGTTATATCTCTCATGACCTTAATGAAGCGTTTAGAGAGTTAGATTTCGCAATTAGAATGAGTCTAGAGAGCTACTATATTCAAAAGTATCTTTTTGAAATATATGATGACACCACTCAGTATTACATGGAGAAAGAGTTAGCGAGGTATATTAATCAGTTGAAGCTCAACCACGGTGCGATCGAAAGCTTTGCTCTGGTGGATATTAATGGCGAAGAGCTTATATACTTTAATACGTCAGATCCATTTAAAAAATACTCTGCTGATACGGTTGTGACGGACCACCTTGCTACGATTAAACAAGCATTAGATTTGAAAGGTGTTGCTCGCGTTAACGCCTCTACTTACAAACTAGACGACGGGGTTGAAGGCCCTGAGTTTTTTATCATAAAGACATTTACACCCGAACAAAGTTTTACTATCCCAACTTTTTCTAAAGGCCAGACGTTACTAACAGCAGTGATTCGCGCTAAAGCGGGACACTATGACGAATTCCAAGAGTCGGTAAAAAGTAAGGTTGGTCCATATGCCCAGCTAATACTTAAACCTAATTCTACCTCGCATTCGCTGACGAACGCAGAACAGATAAAAGAGATTACCCAGCCAGACTATGAATTTGGTTTTCAATTAGTGCATGACTTATGGTCTATTAAAATTTGTCTCCCCCAAGAACAACTCAATGAGTGGTATAAACCCTTTCAGCTTCTTTATGCCGTTATTGTATTGTTAGTCACTGTGGTTACTTTCTTAATACTAAAATGGCTTATCGTAAAACAGGTTATTAAGCCAGTAGAGAGGCTTAGTGAGCAAGTAGAGTCCGTAAATTATGATGATTTGGTCTACATAGAACGTTCTAAAAGTAACGACGAAGTCTCCATCCTTACTAATAAGTTTATTAACTTGATCACTGAGCTCGATGGATTAGCAAAAAAAGATTCTCTGACGGGCTTACCAAATAGAAAAAAATTCAATCTAGATATCACACGCATAATGAATAACTGCACTAAAACGGATAAAAAGGGCGCGGTTATTTACTTTGATATCGATAACTTTAAACACGTGAATGACAAATATGGGCATCATATAGGGGACCACTTACTCGTCGTGTTTGCAGAGCGCCTCGTCGAGAGCTTTGTTGATTTTGAGTGGGAAACACTAACTATATCTGATGTTGAGTTTGCGAGGTTATCAGGTGATGAGTTTGCCATCATCGTGGGAGGGTTGGACGACTTAAATATACTTACTGAGTTTGCTGATCGAATTCTATCTCTCTTTGAGAGCGGCTTCGAAGTGGATGGGATTCAATTTGATGTTGGTGTTAGTGTGGGTATTTCGGTATACCCTGATGATGCTAAAACGGTCACCAAATTGGTCAACAATGCAGATTCAGCGATGTATAGTTGCAAAAAGATTGCGGGAAAAAATCATTATCAATTCTATTCAAAGGAGATGGATAGGGAGATAAAGCGTCATGCTCAAATCAATGAAGATCTGAAAGAGGCGATTAGAACTAATCAGATGTATCTAACCTATATGCCTGTTTATGATATAGAAAAGGGCAAGATAAAAGGTGCTGAAGTTTTAATACGAACGAACTACGAGGCTTTACGGTCATATGGGCCAGCCGATTTTATACCAATAGCAGAATCGTCAGGCTTAATTAAACATATTGATTATTGGGTTTTAGAGAATGCTCTGCAGAGGCTATCAGTTTGGATACAAGACCTGGACTTCGATGGTACGTTAGCGATTAACTTCTCATCTTGGCAGCTTTCCAATTCCGACTTTGTCAATGTACTTTCTGGAATGCTAATGCGCTATGAAATTCCAGCCCACATGGTCGAAATGGAAATCACTGAAACCTGCTTTATACCTGGAGATAAACAGAACATCGAGAGGCTTAAGGAATTGAAAGAGCTAGGAGTAAAGGTTTCTCTCGACGATTTTGGTACTGGCTATACGGCCTTTAGTCAATTGATAAGTTACCCTATCGATACGCTTAAGATCGACCGTATGTTTGTTAACGCTATTGATTCTGAATCAACAGATAAACAGCTCATCGAAGTGATCATCGAAATGGCCAAAATTTATGATCTCAATATCATTGCAGAGGGCATAGAAACAGCAAGTCAGCTGGATTACGTTCGAAGCAAAGGGTGTCAGGCAGTACAAGGATTTTTACTATCCAAACCTTTAAGAGAAAATGATTTTATCGATGCGTGGAAAAGAGGGTCTTTGCCTGAGTACAGTTAGAGATCCGACACTATAAAATCATACTGGTTTTGAGTTTTGGAATGATACATCGCTTTTCCTGCTTTCTCGGTGACGTTAGGCTGCTCCTTATCAAGCGATGCAGGTCTATTACATACATGCAGAATAGATGCTCTTCCTTCCCTATAAATTACGCAATCGATAGCGTGTAAATAATGTTGTACAGGGTGTTTTAAATATAAAACACAAAAAAAATTGCGTTTATTTTCAATTAGTGATTGAAACTAGAGTTTTTACTAGTTAAGTTACAGGGAACAAGAAGATTAGTGCTGATAGAAAGTTACGTGAGACAACGTACATTCAGCTCAAGGATAGAAAAAAGGAAGAAGTAAGCAATGTTCCAGACTGATGATGTAAGAATTAACAAAGTAAAAGAGTTATTACCACCTGTTGCTGTTTTAGAAAAGTTTCCAGCGACAGAAATTGCTTCTTCTACAACCTTTGAAAGCCGTAAAGCGATTCACAATATTTTAGAAGACAGCGATGATCGCTTACTTGTTATCGTAGGCCCATGTTCTATTCATGACACAGAAGCGGCACTTGAATACGGTAAACGTTTGAAAGTACTGCGTGATGAACTAGGCGATAAGCTTGAAATCGTAATGCGTGTTTACTTTGAAAAACCACGTACAACTGTTGGTTGGAAAGGGCTAATTAATGACCCGTACATGGATGATACATTCAAACTAAACGATGGTCTTCGTTTAGGGCGTAAACTACTGCTTGATCTAACCGATCTTGGCATGCCAACGGCAAGTGAATTCCTAGATATGATTACGCCTCAATATGTGGCTGATCTAATTAGCTGGGGCGCAATTGGCGCACGTACGACTGAATCTCAAGTTCACCGTGAACTAGCTTCTGGTCTGTCTTGTCCAGTTGGTTTTAAGAATGGTACTGATGGCAACATCAAGATCGCAACAGATGCGATTCGTTCGGCAGGTGCTTCTCACCACTTTTTATCAGTGACTAAGTATGGTCATTCAGCTATCGTTGAAACGGCAGGTAACCCTGATTGTCATATCATTCTGCGTGGCGGTAAAGAGCCAAACTACAGTGCTGAGCATGTAGGTAAGATCAAAGCGGAACTGGCGGCGTCTGGTCTACCACAAAAAGTAATGATTGATTTTAGCCACGCAAACAGCTCTAAGCAGTTCAAACGTCAAATGAACGTATCTGACGATGTAAGTGCACAGGTTGCTGGCGGAGACAAAGCAATTTTCGGTGTGATGATTGAGTCTCACCTAGTTGAAGGTCGTCAAGATTTGGTTGATGGCAAGGCGGCAACATACGGTCAGTCTATTACCGATGCTTGTATTGGCTGGGAAGATACTGAAACAGTACTTCGTCAACTAGCAGACGCTGTTGAAGCGCGTCGTAATAAATAGAATAGCCACCGAAAGGTAGCTTAGACATTTAAAGCCCTCATTAGCGAAAACTAATGAGGGCTTTTTATGTGGGTTACACCGCTTAGGTTAGGCTCTAGGTTTAGGGGTTAAGCTCGTTTATACGAGAAAAGACAGTAGCTCTTTTACTTTGTCTGATAATAAAGTTGGATTTTGCTTGGTCTCTACATTGAGACGTATTAATGGCTCTGTATTCGATTGTCTTAAATTGAAGCGCCACGATCCCATATCCATACTAAGACCATCGACGTAATCGATCGAAACGGCGCAGTCTTGGTAGTATGCTAATACCGAAGCTATGACTAGATCTGGGTTGGATACTTTTCGATTTATCTCCCCAGATGACGGGAATTTACTAATACTGACACTAGTCAATTGATAAAGGGACTGTTGAGTTTTCGAGACCAGTTCGATAACTAATAGCCAAGGTATCATTCCTGAATCACAGTAACCAAAATCACGGAAATAATGGTGAGCACTCATTTCTCCGCCATAAATAGCGTTGGTTTGCCGCATTTTTTCTTTTATCAGTGCGTGTCCAGCTTTAACTGCAATAGCGTTTCCATCAAGTTGCTTGGCGACTTCAATCGTGTTCCATGTCATACGCATGTCGTGCAATACGGTTGCGTTACGCTCCTTCATTAAGAATGCTTCAGCTAACAAACCAACAATATAATAACCCTCAATGTAATTGCCTTTTTCGTCAAAGAAAAAACAACGGTCGAAATCGCCATCCCACGCAATTCCTAGATCTGCGGAATGTTCTAAGACTGCATTTCGAGTCGCTGTTTGATTTTCTTTAATCAATGGGTTGGGAATGCCATTTGGGAATTTTCCATCAGGTGTATGTTGAACCTTGATAAAAGTAATAGGGGTATCGAGTGCAGTAAAGCGGTCTTCTAAAGCATCTATTATATGCCCGGCAACGCCGTTTCCTGCGTTCACCACAATTTTCATTGGTAACAGTTTAGAAGGAGCTATATATGAAAGCAGGTGGTCGATATAAGGTTGTAAAGTAGATAGATGTTCAGCATCGGCGTGCTGAGCCACGGTTGGGTTATCGCAAAGGTTAACTAGCTTAGACTCGAGATTGAGAATTCGCTGCTTTATCTCATTCAAACCGCTATGTTTACTGAGCGGACTGGCACCTACGCCTACCAATTTCATTCCGTTGTAATTGATTGGGTTATGGCTGGCTGTGATTTGTATTCCGCCAATCGCTTTTAGGTGACGAGTCGCAAAGTAGACTTCTTCAGTGCCAGTCATACCTAGGTCTATGACGGCTATCCCAGACTCGATTAAGCCTTTGGTCATGGCTTCTTGTAATGAAGGGGACGTTTCTCGGTTATCACGACCAATCACCACTTGAGCTAAGCCATCGAATGATGTCTCAGGTGTCGTGGATAGGGCGTATTCGCCAAATGCCTTGCCGAGCAAATAGGCGAACGGCTCACTGATTTGAGATCCGATGATGCCACGAATATCGTTGTTCTTAAAGCAACTGAGATCTAATGTTGGTTTCATTATGCAGTCGTCACTTTATTCCGTGGTGCTTTTAGATTGATGGTCGTCTAAAACTTCTCGTCCATAGCTGTCTTGATATCGGATGATATCGTCTTCACTCAAGTGACTCCCTGTTTGTACTTCAATCATCTCGAGTGGGAGCCTCCCTGGATTCTCTAGGCTGTGAATATGACCTAAAGGGATGTAAGTGGAGTGATCTTCTTCGATTAAATACGTTTTGTCGTTATTGGTTACTTTTGCAGTACCTGCCACCACCACCCAATGCTCAGCTCTGTGATGATGCATTTGTAGCGAAAGCTTATGGCCAGGCTTCACGGTAATACGCTTCACTTTGTCGCGCTTTCCTAAATCAACAACATCGTATTTCCCCCAAGGCCTAAATACCTCTCGGTGTTGAAGATGCTCTGTTCGACCAGCTTGGTGGAGTTGGTTTACTATCGATCTAACACCCTGGACTTTGTTCTTATCAGCAACCAGTATGGCGTCTTTGGTTTCTACAATGATAAGGTTATCAACCCCCACAGTCGCCACCAGTTTATTCTCAGAATGAATGTAGTTGTACTGAGAGTCGACGGTTAACACATCACCTTCAATGACGTTGTTATGTTCATCTTTATCGCTTACGTCCCAAATAGCAGACCATGAGCCGATATCATTCCAACCGACGTCCATTGGGATCACTGCAGCGTGTGAAGTTTTTTCCATCACCGCATAATCGATGGAATCGCTTGGGCTATGTTTGAATGCTTCGGCATCGATACGAATAAAGTCGAGGTCGGTATTTTGCTTTGCAAGAGCTCGCTTGCAGGCTGTTAAAATTCTTGGGTGATGTTCGGCTAGTTCTTCAAGATAGCGTGACGCCTTGAACATAAACATGCCGCTGTTCCACAAGTATTGCTCAGAGCTAACGTAACTTTCTGCTGTTGATTTATCTGGTTTTTCAATAAAGCACTCAATGGTATAAGCATGATGGACGGGTTGTTCTGTAGTTTTGTTGTCTGTCGCTGTAGTGCTGTTGTTTGCCTGGTTAATAGAGGAAATAGGCAGACCCTGCTTGATATAACCATAACCTGTCTCAGGGGAGCTAGGAGTAATGCCGAATGTGACCAGTTTGCCTTGTTCGGCATACTCGACACCACGACTCACGGCTTGTTGAAACTCCAATGTTTTAGCGATGTGATGATCGGCAGCCAATACTAACAAGATCGGGTCAGAATCATTTGTTTTGTTATCTGTCGAATTACCTAAAGCTTGTAAGGCTGCTAATGCGATCGCGGGAGCCGTGTTTCTTCCAACGGGTTCCAACAGAATACCACTGTGTTGAAGCTCTGCCGATCGTACTTGTTCGGCAGCGATAAAACGATGTTCTTCATTGCAGATGATGAAAGGGGCATCACAATTAGTATCAACAACAAATTTTTCTAGACCGTGTAAGCGTTGCAGTGTTTGTTGCAACATTGAATGCTCACCAGCAATACTTAGAAATTGCTTGGGGTAGAGTTCGCGAGATAATGGCCAGAGGCGACTACCAGAGCCGCCAGCTAAGATGACAGGTAAAATCATAAAGTGGTAATGAGTTATATAGGACTACTACCACCATGTTATCACGCCTTACACATCTTTTTTATCGACCTTGGCTATCTATTAGTCTCAGGGTGTGAATTACTAAGATCTTGAGAGCGACTAATGTCTTGAGAGCGATCAATGTCTTGAGGGTCAATCTTAAGTGTCTGAGTTGGGAATGCAATATCGGCATCGTGCTTATGAATAATATCTAATACCTGTAACAGCACATCCTGTTTAACTTTGTGGTACCTCACCCAGTTGATGGTTTTTGTAAAAGTGTAAATAAAGAAGTTTAGCGTTGATGGCCCAAATTTATCAAAGTTGACGATGAGTGTTTGCTTGGCATCGATATCTTTGTGGTTTTCAAGCATGGTTTTTACGTCATCAACAATGAGGGCGAGTTTGTCTGCATCTTGATAACGAAGTCCAAAGGTCTCATTGATTCTGCGGTTTAGCATTCTCGATGGGTTCTCTACTACAATACTGCTGAATACTGAGTTTGGAACATAAAGAGGACGCTTATCAAAAGTGCGAATTATCGTCATACGCCAGCCAATGCGTTCTACGGTTCCTTCAATTTGACGGTCGGGAGAGCGTATCCAATCGCCGACTTTAAACGGTCGGTCGAAGTAAATCATCATGCCGCCAAAGAAGTTAGATAGTAGATCTTTCGCAGCCAGACCGACAATTAAACCACCGACACCACCAAAGGTGAGTAAACCAGATAGGCTGAGCCCAAACGCCTGCATGATAGTTAGACCACCCATCACCATGAAGAACAGCCGAGCGACCTTCGCGATAGCTTGAACTGTGGTTTCATCTCTGTTTTTTTGCTCTAAAACATACGCTTCAGAGTTGCTGATCATCCGTAATGTAAACCATACAAATGTACATATAATCAATATATGCTTAAGTGTTTTTAACCAGTTGATCTCATTACCAAATTGATCTTGAAGGACTAAGCCGATAGAGACAGTTGCAGGCCAACACCAAAGTAACGTGCTGACAGGTGCTTTTAGTGCTTCAAGTAATAGATCATCCCAATGAAATTGGGTCTTCTGAACCAGTAGTTCTAGACGGTTATGGATAAGTCGCCAAGCTACCCAAGCGAAAAAACTCGCAATGGTGATAAATAGAACACTATTTGCCCAATCACTATGGCTCTGGTTGATGTAGGTTTGAACTTGGGTTACGAATTCATTCATTGTGTGTACTGCCGCAGAAATTATGGGTTAGAAATTAGCAGAAATCACTTTTGTTCTCTACCTTTATAAATCAAGCGATTAGCTGACATTTTTATTTATCTATGCATATATAGTCGTTTTTCGGTATGAAGACAATTTAGTCATCGGTTTTCGACGTTAAGTAGCTTTTTAAATGGAGCGGTGAATGAGTGACAAACAATTTGCAGTTATTGGATTAGGGCGCTTTGGTCTGTCTGTGTGTAAGGAGCTTCAAGATTCAGGAGCTCAAGTTCTTGCTGTTGATATTGATGAAGAGAAAGTGAAAGAAGCGGCCGCTTTTGTGTCGCAGGGGATTGTTGCTAACTGTGCCAATGAAGAGACTGTGGTTGAGCTTAGATTGGACGACTATGACATGGTCATGGTCTCTATCGGGGCGGATGTTAACTCTAGTATTCTAGCGACACTGGTCGTCAAAGAAGCTGGGGCTAAAACGGTTTGGGTTAAGGCCAATGATAAGTTTCACGGCAAGATTCTCTCTAAGATTGGTGCCGATCATATCATTATGCCAGAGCGAGATATGGGAATACGTGTTGCCCGAAAAATGTTAGACAAACGCGTGCTTGAGTTTATCGACCTGGGCAGTGGACTAGCGATGACAGAAATCGTAATCGGTCATAAATTCTTAGGCAAACGACTTTGCGATTTAAGTCTGTGTAAAGAAACTGATGTACAAGTCTTGGGCTTTAAGCGTGGCCCGAACTTAACCAAAGCGCCATCGTTAGACATCAGTTTGGAAATTGGTGATGTGGTCATTATTGCGGGACCTAAGACGCTGTTGGCTCATAAACTCAAAAACTTATCGTAAGGTGAGTCTATGAATTCGTTAAATCGAAGAGGGCTGTTTTACGCTTTAGAGCAAGATGAAAAGCGCAAGAAAGGTTCTGAACCTAAGGTTATCCTGACGAGCTTTCTCGCGGTGCTTATTCCTTCGGCGATACTACTTACGTTACCTGTTTTCTCTGTGACAGGGCTCAGCTTTACAGATGCACTGTTTACAGCGACGTCAGCGATCAGTGTGACAGGTTTAGGTGTGGTTGATACTGGTGAGCATTTCACTCTATCTGGAAAGATCTTGTTGATGTTTTTGATGCAAGTTGGTGGGTTGGGGCAGATGACGCTGTCTGCGGTATTGCTCTACATGTTTGGTGTTCGGCTAAGTTTGAAACAACAAGCGTTAGCGAAAGAAGCGCTTGGGCAAGATCGTAAGATAAACCTTCGGAAATTGGTGAAGAAGATCATCATTTTTGCATTGGTTGCAGAGTTTATTGGTTTTGTGTTGCTCTGTTTTCGTTGGATTCCTGAAATGGGCTGGACAACGGGAAGTTTTTACGCACTTTTCCATGCGATATCCGCATTCAATAACGCTGGTTTTGCTCTGTTTTCAGACAGTATGATGAGCTTTGTTGACGATCCATTGGTGATCTTCACTCTGGCTGGTCTATTTATTTTTGGTGGTTTAGGTTTTACGGTCGTTGGTGACTTATCTAGTAACTGGCGCAAGGGTTTCAAGCATTTACATTTGCATACCAAGATAATGCTAACGGCGACTCCTACCCTATTGTTAGTTGGTACTGTGTTGTTTTGGTTACTGGAGAGAAGTAACCCTGCAACGATGGAAGGTTTGTCTATCCAAGGTCAGTGGTTAGCGGCGTTTTTCCAGTCTGCGAGTGCACGTACTGCTGGGTTCAATAGTGTCGATTTGTCTCAGTACACTCAGCCCGCATTGTTGGTGATGATAGTACTGATGTTGATAGGTGCAGGCTCTACCTCAACAGGGGGTGGGATTAAGGTCTCGACCTTTGCTGTGGCATTTGTCGCGACGTGGACGTTCCTGCGTCAGAAAAAGCATGTAGTGATGTTCAAACGCACGGTAACTTGGCAAGTGGTAACAAAGTCTTTGGCCATTATTGTGGTCAGCGGAGCGCTATTAACGACCGCGATGTTTTTGTTAATGCTGACTGAAAAGGCGGCGTTTGATCGAGTGATGTTCGAAGTGATCTCTGCTTTTGCTACGGTTGGGTTGACGGCAGGGTTAACGGCTAATCTTTCTGAACCGGGAAAATACATTATGATTGTAGTGATGGTGATTGGACGGATTGGACCTTTGACTTTGGCCTACATGTTAGCTCGCCCAGAGCCTTCTTTGTTGAAATACCCAGAAGATACGGTGTTAACAGGTTAAGTTTGTGGGTTTTACGGTAACTAAAACAAAGCCAGCGATATGCTGGCTTTGATGTTTAATATCTAGCTTTATTTATTAGCTATTAGCTATTAGCTATTAGCCCTCGAATAGTTCTACATATTCTTCGTAGCCTTCGTCTGCCAGTTTGTCCGCTGGGATAAAGCGCATGGCGGCTGAGTTCATACAGTATCGTAGACCCGTTGGCTTTGGACCATCTTTAAATACATGTCCTAGGTGAGAATCACCAAACTTACTGCGAACCTCTGTTCTTGGGTAAAGCAGTTTGTAGTCAGTGGTGGTTACGACATATGCTTCACTGATTGGTTGAGTAAAGCTCGGCCAACCTGTACCAGACTTGTATTTGTCTTTTGAAGAGAATAGCGGCTCACCCGTTACAATATCGACATAAATACCTTCCTGCTTGTTATCCCAGTATTTGTTATCAAACGGACGCTCTGTTGCATCATCCTGTGTCACATCGTACTGCAGTGAGGTTAGCGTTGCTTTAATCTCTGCATCAGACGGCTTAACGTAGGTCTTAGTATTGGTTGTCGTATTTTTGCTGTCTATGAGCTGACGGATAGTTTTCGGGTTTTCTTTTCTATCTTCACCGAAGATCTTATCTAGATACTGATCACGACCCGATGCATAGCGGTAGTAGTTGTAACGAACTTTGCTCTTCTTGTAATAATCTTGGTGATAATCTTCTGCTGGCCAAAATTTTTCAAATTTAATCAGTTCGGTTTTCAATGGCTCTCCAAAGATCTGAGCTTTGTCGATTTCCATCATGAAATTCTGAGCTACGTCTTTTTGCTCTTGGCTACGATAGAAAATAGCAGGTCGATATTGTGGACCTCTATCGACAAATGATCCTTTGTCATCAGTTGGGTCTATGTGTCTGAAGAATTGGTCAAGTACCTGCTCGTAGCTAACGACATCAGGATTATAAGTCACATTAATCACTTCGATGTGCCCTGACTTACCGGATGAGACTTGCTTGTAGGTTGGATTCTCTAATTCGCCACCAGAATATCCAGAGATAACGTCAGTTACGCCTGGTAGTTTTTCTAGATCAGATTCTGTACACCAAAAACAACCTCCGGCCAGTGTTGCTATTTCATTTTTTCCCGAATTGGCCGTTTTATCCATTGTATTGGCAGTGCCAGCTTGGCTCACAAATAGCGAAATCAGTGGCAGGGCAACCACGAGTGATACCAATATTTTAGATAATTTATTCATAAATACCTCATCTTGACGTTCTTTCATCCGATTTTGAATGTACGTATAGAGACAGGTTTTGGATGGAAAAAATTACATCATTTACAAAAAAATATGCCATAGAGAAAATCTTGCTCCTAAATGCCGCCAGTAGTAGGGTGTAGGCATTGATATAAAACACTAGATAATGATGACGTTTGTACATCTAAGGAACAACATGCAAGCAGAAGTTAAATGGGTCGAAGACTTTAAATTCTTGGGTAAGTCTCAATCAGGGCACTCTGTGGTGATGGATGGAAGTGGCGGTGCTACGGCGCCAAGCCCTATGGAAATGGTATTAATGGCCGCAGGTGGTTGTAGCTCTGTTGATGTGGTTGATGGTTTGAAATCTGCAGGTCAGAACATCACAGGTTGTAACGCAAAACTAACAACGACACGTCGTGAAACCGCACCAAAAATCTTTACCGTAATTAATATTCATTTTGAAGTGTCTGGTGATAATCTTACTCCTGAGCTTGTCGCTAAGGTATGTGCAGATTCGTTAGAAAAGTACTGTTCAGTGTGCCTAATGCTGGGTGAGGGCGTAGAAATGACCCACAGTTGGGAAATCGTCTAGTCTTCTGATTGTACCGTTTTGGCGTGAGGCTGATTTTTACGGCTTACAGCTTACGGTTTATGGGCAAAGGCAGATAAAGAAAAGGGCAGAGCACTTTCAAGTACTCTGCCCTTATTATTGCAATTAAGGTAGAGTGCTATTACTCAGCAGCTTCTACGATAACTTCTTCTACTTGTACTTCTTGCTGGTATTCAAAAGCAGGGATAGTTGCGTCAACACGGCGGTTTTGAGCGCGGCCTTCTGCAGTATCGTTTGATGCAATAGGATTATCTTCACCTTGGCCAGACGCTGAAATGCGGTCTGATTCAATGCCTTGCTCTTCGATGTATGCAGCTACAGCAGCAGCACGTTTCTTAGAGATCATCATGTTGTATTCTGCTGAACCTGTTGAATCGGTGTGACCAACAACATCAACTGATGATTGTGGGTGAGCTTTAAGTACTTCAACGATTGGCATTAGAGCAATTTTTCCGTCGGTAGACAGTTCAGTGCTGTTTGTTTCAAACATACCTTGAGAGAAGCTTTCAGTTTGCGCTTTAGTAACAACTACCGTTGTTTTCTCTTCCACAACAACTGCAGGCTCTGTGATTGGCTCAGATGGTGCTTGTGTTACAGCAACGGCAGAAGCTGCTGCTGCAGCCGCTGATGCCGTTGTGTTGCCTGTACCGAAATTGTAGCTAACACCAACAGACAGTAGGTTTGAGTTCAGATCTTGAACATAGTTGTCGTCGAAATCATCGAAGTATTGGTATTCAGCACGCACCGCCCAATTAGAAGACAGCTGCTTCTCTAGGCCGATACCAGCAGCGAAAACAACATCATCTTCACCACCGTGAGAAATGTAAGCAGGACCCGCTTTGAAGAATACGTCAAACTCTTGCTGTACCGGTAGGCGGTACATTGGAGTTAAGGAAATTGCGATCAAAGGATCGCTAAACGATGATGTAGTGCCATTCTTCGAAAAGCTAGTTTTGTAATCACCTAAGAAATCAGAACTCAACTCAATGCCAAGTCTTTCTGTGAAATTATAACCAGAGTAGATACCAGCACCAATTGCATCATCATCACATTTAGTACCGCTTACACACGCGCTGTCTAACCAGCCTAGGCCGACTTTTGCACCAACATAAGTGGTTGCAGCAATTGAAGGAGCAGCAGCTAAGCCTGAAGCGGCAACAACAGCACACATGATTTTTGACAGTCTTTTCATAATCTTATCCTTGGATTAACTATTATTGTTATCTGAACTTGCCAGTAAAACGATCACTTATTAGTTGATGACACTGCTTATAATAAGTAAATCAAGGCGTTGGTCCAGCTGGATCTATTTTTTACTTAGTACTTATATTGTTAATCTGATTGCGTATCGTAGTCAATGAAATTGTTAAAAATTATATATTTAAAGTGCTATTTACTGTTTTATTTGTCAATAGTATGTTGTCTCAAATGTTGGAAATGAAGAAACCTCGTGCCATTGTTCGGTTCTCGAGGTTTAATTTTTACTTTTTGTGTGTATTTACTGCTCGTGTTTTATAAATTTTATGGGCGTTCGCCGGCGAGTAAACGCTTCTCTATATCGGCAATTGCACCAGGTAAGTCTGTAATAGTATCAATCAGGTAGTGAGGGTTTGATTTGTTTAGCTTCAAGCTCGCTTTTTCACGTGCCAATGCAAGTGTTGCTTCGTCTGCGTCTAAGTATTCTTGGTACGTCAATCCAGCCTCGTTACCTGATAGTACAAGGCCTACTGTCCACATACCTGCATTGTGACCTTCATCGATCCCCGGTGCAGCGTCGTCTACTTTCACACATGCAGCAACGCTAGTTACACCTAGATCAATGACGTTTTTAAGCGCCATGAATGGAGCCGGACGGCCACCTTGCGGTAAGTCATCCGTTGCTACTACATTGTCTGGTTGGTAACCGTAATCTGCAGCAGCAGGAATTAAAACATCCATCACTTCGCGCGGATAACCTGAGCAAGAACCGATTTTTACGTTCTTCTCCTTTAGGTTATTCACAACCTCTATTGCATTCAAGATTGGTTCGGCATGGTCGGCTACTTTTGCTTTCTGAAGAGGCATGAATGCCGCGTAGATCGCATCAACGTCTTCACTGGTCATCGAGCGTCCGAACTGAGCATTCCAACGAGCGTCAACAGCTGGAATTCGACCGACCGCTTGGATATGATCCCATTTGCCGATCCCCATAGGTTCACGCGCTTCTGCTAGGTCTATATCAAAGTCAAAACCTTGTCTGAATGCTTCAACGAAGATGCTTGTTGGAGCAAACGATCCAAAATCAACGATAGTGCCAGCCCAGTCAAAGATAACCGCTTGGATAGGTGATGTAGTGTTCATAATAATGTCCTATTGTGTGTCACTTCCCGCCTGTTTAAAATTCAAAGGTTCAGTCGGGAGGTTACGGGTTGCTTTAGGTTATTGGTTGCTTGAAATTATTGCTTCAAGACGTGCTTTAAAAGGTGATTCAAAGGTATTCAAAGTCTTTGCAGACTTTTGCTATCGCTTTTTCGAATACAGACATCGCGACTTCTAGTTCGCTGCGGCTGATGATCAATGGTGGGCTCAATTGAATCACGTTACCTTGTGACACCTTGAAGCTCAGACCATCGTTTAGACATTGGTAAAGTACTGCTTCCGCTTCATCGAACGCTCGGGTTTTGGTGATATGATCTGTGACCAATTCCACCCCCCAGAGCAGGCCGATGCCGCGAACGTCACCAATGACTGGGTACTTCTCTTTCATTTGAAGCAGCTGTTCACGTACGAATTCGCTGTCCGCTTGTACTTTTTCAAGTAGGTTTTCTTGTTCAATTACTTCCATGGTTGCGAGTGCTGCCGCGCAGCCAATAGGGCTTTTCTCATGGGTGTAATGACCCAGTGAGACTTGCGCTGCCGTGTTGTATTTATCTTTGGTGACCATGGCTGCAATTGGAACCAAGCCGCCGCCAAAACCTTTACCGATACAAAGAATGTCAGGTTCGATATCAAAAGCTTGGTGTGTAAACCATTCGCCACTGCGACCCATGCCGTTTGGAATGTCGTCGATGATCAACATGACGTTATGCTTATCGCAGATCTCACGGATGCGCTTCCAGTAAGCTTTGCTTGGTACTTGAACATCGGTGTTACGCACTGCTTCGGCAATGAAGGCACCAATGCCACCTTCTTTTTCAATCACATACTCAAGGAAATCGGCGTAGTGCACATCACATGCGGTCTCGTTCGCATCGCCTGGGTTTTGCCCGCGAAGCGAAAAAGCACCACGATAAGAGACCGCTGGTGGGATACGTTCTACGCCAGCCATTAACGGGCCCATACCTTTACGAAAACAGGCTTCACCACCCACTGAAATTGCATCGAGTGACGCACCATGGAATGAGTCCCACAATGAAACGACTTTGAAGTTGTTGGTGACATGTCGAGCCAGTTTGAGTGCCATACCAATAACTGAAGTACCACCTGGAGCAAACAACACACGGTTCAATTCACCACCACAGATCTGCGTGAGTTTTTCAGCGCACTGAACGGCTGTTTCATTGGTGAAGCGACGCGGTGAAAACGGTAATGACGCCATTTGTTGAGTCACTTTATTAATGATGTGTGGGTGGCCGTAGCCCAATTGATGAACATTGTTACCGTGAAAGTCCATGTACTTCTTGCCAGTTGCATCTTGTATGTAGATGCCTTCTGCAGCTTCAAGTGTGTCTAGGCAAGGCGTTGACATCGCTTGATGAAGAAACACGTCAGAATCGCGCTTTAACATCGCTTGAGTCGCATCATCGTTTAGCGACTCATTCCACTTTTCACGCGCTGGCGTGGTGTTCACATCGCCTTCACTTCGAAAGTGTGTTGCCTTTAGAACAGGCTCTTGATTGGTCGTCGTCATTATTTGATGTCCCAGTAAATAGCGTTTTTCACTGCGCCAATGAGGGCTTCAATGTCTGACGGGTAAACTTCACCGATGTTACCGATGCGGAAGCAGTCTGCGTTTGAAACCTTGCCCGGATAAATCACAAAACCTTGTTCTTTCAAACGGTCATAGAATTCCTTGAATTGGTAATCGCTATGAGTTGGAGAGTAGAAAGAGGTGATGATTGGCGAATGAAGGTCATCATTTAGCAAAGGTTCAAAGCCAAGAGAACGCATGCCAGCAACCAATGTGGTTTGGTTGGTTTGGTAGCGATTGTGACGAGCTTCGATACCGCCTTCCTGTTCTAGTTCAAGCAGGGCTTGGTAGAAAGCACGTACCGTGTGAGTCGGAGAGGTGAAGCGCCATTTACCATGGTTGCTTTCCATGCAGTGCCATTGGTCAAACAAATCAAGGCTTAATGAGCGAGCTTGGCCTTTACACTTCTCCAGTTCTGACTGCTTGGCAATAACAAAGCCGAATCCAGGTACACCTTGAATACACTTGTTTGCTGAGCTGATCATGTAATCGATACCCAAGTCAGCAATATCCATAGGAATACCGCCAAAGCTCGACATCGCGTCAAGAATGACGGTTTTGTTGTGTTGTTTTGCCAATTTGGCAATCTCTTCAATTGGATTCAGCATGCCTGTGGTGGTCTCACAGTGCACAATCGCCACGTGAGTAATGTCTGAATCCATGGCCAATGCCGTTTCCATTTTGTTCAAGTCAGGCTGTGATGTTTCACCTGGGGAAACGACATGGCATGGAATGTTTAAATATTCTGCGATTTGAGCAATGCGAGCACCATACGCCCCGTTATCGACAACAAGAAGCTTACCGCTGTTAGAGATAACGCTACCGATTGTTGCTTCAACTGAAGCAGTGCCGCTGCCTTGCATTAATACACTTGTATATCCCGCCTGCTTAGTCGCCAAAGTCACAAGCTTGCTACGAATCACTTCAACAACGTCTTTGTTGTATTCATCATCCCAAGTACACCAGTCTTTTAGCATCGCTTGGCGAACGGTTTCAGAAGTAGATAGAGGACCCGGTGTCAGTAGTAGGTATTCGTTTCTCATGTTCAATTCTCGTGATTTGTATTTTGGACTATACCAGTATTTCTGGTTACTTTAACAACCAATTTAAGCAGTCGTAAATAGCCCAAACGTTATTTTAACAAAAGCTTAATATTCAAATTTGTCACTTGTGTTGAGAAATTTTCCGATCTTTAAATTGCCATTTTTTGTTCATTTAACCGTCATAAAAGTCGATTAGGTTAATACTCTCAATCTGGTACATACCAATGTAAGGGCGTGTACTAACAACCTAAATGAATTTATGGATATAGGCGCCTCTTAATGAGGCTTCTAATTTAAGAAACGTTAAACATTGGTTGCTTCCAAAACTAGGCAGCTTTAAACCTCGATAACTTTTAATTTTGGCAACTGCTCACTTTAGAGTTGGGCCTGACTGGAGAAAATGATGAAAAACCGTTTTATGAAAGGATCACTTGCAGCATTAGTTACTCTATTAGCTGGTAATGCTTATGCAGCACAGGAAGTGACGGTTTACACCGCTTTTGAAACTGACATTTTAGCGAAGTACAAAAACGCATTTGAAAGTGAAAACCCAGACATCAACATCAAATGGGTGCGTGATTCTACCGGGATCATGACGGCGAAATTATTGGCTGAGAAAAACAACCCTCGTGCAGAAGTAGTATGGGGTCTTGCGGGTTCTTCTATGGCTTTGCTTAAAGAAGAGGGCATTCTCAAGCCTTACACACCTCAAGGTGTAGAAGCGTTGCGTGCAAACCTTAACGACCCACAATCTACTCAAGCTTGGTATGGTAATGATGCATTCTTCAATGCAGTTTGCTTTAACGAAATAGTTGCTAAGCAATTGAACCTACCGGCACCTAAGTCTTGGGATGACCTAACGAAACCTATCTACAAAGGCCACATTGCTATGCCAAATCCAGCCTCTTCTGGTACGGGTTACATGCAGGTTTCGGCTTGGCTACAAAACATGGGTGAAGACCAAGGTTGGAACTACATGCAGAAGCTAGATCAAAATATTGCTCACTACACGCACTCAGGTTCGAAGCCATGTGTTCAAGCGGGCATGGGTGAAGTGGCTATCGGTATTTCTATGGCGAGCCGTGGCGCTAAGCTGAAAACTCAAGGTGCGCCACTTTCTGTGATTACGCCTGAAGGTATCGGCTGGGAATCTGAAGCGGTAGGTCTTGTTAAGGCTTCTGATGCGGCGCAGCGCGTTGTTGATTGGTCTATCTCTAAAGCCGCAAACGAGCTTTACATCGAAATGTACCCAGTTGTTGGTCACCAAGATGTGACAGCAACAATTGAAAACTTCCCTAACGTAGAAAAGAACATGGCAAAAATGGACTTTGCACGCATGGGCAGCGAGCGTACAGACGTATTGAAAACATGGTCTGAGAAGTTTGACGCTAAATCAGAGCCTAAATCTTAATCTGATGACCTATTCAGTTAATTAACTATTGAGTTCATTAGAAGTTAGAAATCAGTAAAGGAAGGCTTCGGTCTTCCTTTTTTAGTTTTACGCCTTTAGATTTTAAGTAAGGTACAACAAATGACAAAGCACTACTCATATTGGTTCAAGCAAGCGTTGGAACAAGAGTTTGGCAATATTAACGCGGGGCTAGAATCCGCGAAGCCACTGAAAAAAGACGTCAACTGTGATATCGCTATTGTTGGCGGTGGCTATACGGGTTTATGGACGGCGATTTTAATCAAACAACAGCAACCCGAAAAGCATGTTGTGGTGATTGAAAAAGACCTATGTGGTAGCGGTGCTTCTGGAGCGAACGGCGGTTGCATGTTGACGTGGTCGACTAAGTATCCGACGCTGAAAAAGCTCTACGGAAAAGAACAAGCGAAATGGTTGGTTAAGGAATCGGAAAAGGTTATATACGAGATCGAAGCCTTCTGTAACGAACACAAGATTGACGCGCATCTATATCGCAGCGGAACTTACTACACGGCAACCAATGATGCGCAAAAAGGTGGAATGGAACCTGTCGTTAATGAGTTGATCAAGCAGGGTATAAATAGTTGGAAGAAGTGCGATAATTCTTTGGCTGATAAAGCGGGATCTGAACGCCACATTGAGGGTTATTACTCAGAAGCTGCAGGCAGTGTGCAACCCGCTTTATTGGCTCGAGGCTTACGCCGAGTGGCTATTGATCTAGGTGTCGAAATTCATGAAAACACAGAGATGACTTCGCTCGATTATGGCTCTCTGGCTCGGATCCAAACTAAGGGCGGATCTATCTTTGCCGATAAAGTTATTTTGGCGCTCAACGCGTGGATGCTCGATCATTTCAAAGAGTTCAAACGCAGTATTGTGGTTGTCTCGTCAGATATGGTTGTAACCAAGCCAATCCCGGAAAAACTCAAGCAGTTTGGCCCCGAAAAAGGAGCTGCAGTGGTGGATTCTCGAATCTTTGTTCATTACTACCGAGACACCCAAGATGGACGACTCATGTTGGGCAAAGGCGGCAATAAATTCTCATTTGCGAATAAAGTCGAAAGCATGTTCAACCAAACCACCAATTATCTGCCGATTCTCAATCAATCCTTCCAAAAATTGTTCCCTAAACTTGAGCAAAGTGAATTCGATTACAACTGGTCGGGTGGTTCAGATCGTTCCGTCACCGGATTGCCATTTTTCGGTAACCTAAAAGGCCAAAACAACATTTATTATGGGCTCGGTTACTCAGGTAATGGTGTTGCTCAAACCCGTATAGGCGGGAAGATTTTGTCAGCAATGGTACTCGGAACCGATAATGCTTGGACGTGTTGTGGGTTAACCAAAGGACCGCTTGGGCATTTCCCACCTGAGCCATTCCGCTGGGTAGGTGCCATGATGGTGCGTGATGCGGTACGAAGAAAAGAGAACGCGGAAGATTCGGGTAGCACGCCATTGTGGCTAGATAAACAGTTATCCAAACTCGCAGGTGCGGCGGGCAAAGCCGACAAGGTTGAATCATAGATTAATCTAGCGTTTAAATTAGAAGTTTGCATTGAGGCTCTCAGTGGTTTATGGGCAAGTCACTGAGGGCTTTTAACGTTGAACGAACTGTTAATGCAGAACAAATAGCAATCTTTAATGCTTATTATATCTGCAATATAACTGTCATTTAGCTACTATAAATTTGTCACTCAACTGCAATATTCTCAGTTTAAATTTGGTATATACCATATAGAGAGTGCTGTAGTATGAGCAACCAAACTTATTTGAATATTGAAAACGTTGTAAAGCAATTTGGCCAATTTACAGCGTTAAAAGACATCTCCCTATCGATAGATAAAGGTGAGTTCGTCTGTTTCCTTGGCCCGTCTGGCTGCGGTAAAACGACACTACTACGTGCGATTGCAGGACTGGATCTACCGACCTCAGGCTCGATTGAGCAGAACGGTAATGATACGACCTTCTTGCCACCAGAAAAGCGTGACTTTGGTATCGTGTTTCAATCTTATGCTTTGTTTCCCAATCTCACAGTGGAAGAAAACATTGCGATTGGTCTGAAGAATCAAGGGATGTCGACCAAAGAAGCTCTGGAAACAGTAGAGTCTTGGTTAGAAACGATTGGTTTACCGACGTCTGGCCAAAAATATCCGAATCAACTGTCTGGTGGACAACAGCAACGTGTTGCTCTGGCTCGCGCATTGGCGTTGTCTCCAGGTTTGTTATTACTTGATGAGCCGCTTTCTGCGTTGGATGCGAAGGTAAGAACACACCTGCGTGATGAGATCTGCCGACTGCAACGTAAGCTGGGTATCACCACTATTATGGTGACGCACGACCAAGATGAGGCCCTAACGATGGCCGACCGTATTGTCGTGATGAATCATGGCGTTATCGAGCAGGTCGGAGCTCCACAAGAGATCTACCAAAAACCTGTCAGTCGTTTTGTGGCTGAGTTTGTTGGCAGCATGAACTTCATTCAAGCTTCTGTTGCGGCTCAAGGCAAGATACGCATTGCAGAGTCAATGCTACCATTACCTCGCTTAGATAATCTCACGCCAAATCTAGGTGATGTTTTTGATATTGCCGTTCGTCCAGAGCAAATCCAATTTGTTGATCGTTTTAGTGAGTCATTACCCGTGAGAATCGTATCCAGCGAATTCTTAGGGGCGTTTTATCGTGTTGAGTGTCAATTGCAACATGACTCAACGGCGAAAGAGATCATCGTTGATGTATCAGTTAAAGAGTTTAATCGATTGAAACTGCGTCGCAGCGATATTCGTTACGTAGCGTTTGATGAAGAAGGCCTTAGAGCTTACCCATCTGAAAGCCTGCAAGTGATGAAAGACGAGGCGGCGTAACAATCATGGAATCGACTCAAATGATGCAATCTAAGCTGCTAATTCAACGACGAGTAACGCCTTTCCTTGCTCGGTTAAGTAAAGACAACGTAATCCTATTCGGGCTTCTGGCTTTTTTGTCTGTGGTCATGACGCTATTTATTCTGATGCCACTGTGGGCAATGTTGAAAAAGAGTGTTCAGAACGCAGACGGTGATTTTGTAGGATTACAAAATTTCGCAACGTATTTTGCTTCTCAAAGCCTTTGGCAATCTGTAGGGAACACTTTTACTTTGGGTCTGCTAGTAACGGTTGTTGTGGGTTTATTAGCGTTTGGTTATGCCTATGCATTGACTCGTTCATGTATGCCTTTTAAGGGGCTTTTTCAGGTGTTGGGATCAGCGCCGATTCTAGCTCCGTCGTTGCTTCCTGCGATCAGTTTGATCTTCTTATTTGGCAACCAAGGTATCGCTAAAGAAGTCTTAGGGGGGAACTCGGTGTACGGCTTGATTGGTATCTCGCTGGGCTTAATATTCTGGACGTTTCCACACGCCCTAATGATTTTAACTACTTCATTGAGAACCTCTGATGCTCGTCTGTATGAGGCGGCACGTGCACTCAATACTTCATCGTTCAAAACCTTCTTTATGGTGACGTTACCCGCGGCAAAGTATGGTTTGATCAGCACTCTGATCGTTGTATTTACGCTGGTGGTTTGTGACTTTGGTGTGCCAAAGGTGATTGGTGGCAGTTATAACGTTCTATCGACTGACATCTTTAAGCAGGTGGTTGGTCAACAGAACTTCTCTATGGGAGCGGTAACCAGTATCTTGCTGCTATTGCCTGCGTTGCTTGCGTTTACCGTTGACCGCTGGGTTCAAAAGAAACAAAAGAGCTTGTTTGATACTCGTTCTGTTGCGTACCAACCTGAACCTAGCTCTCTACGTGATGGCTTATGTTTCCTTTATTGCACCATCATCTCTGCTGCCGTGGTTATCGTGCTGGGCATGGCGATCTATGGATCTATGGTCACCTTCTGGCCTTGGAATAAAGCGCTGACGCTAAACAACTATAACTTCGCAGAAATGAGTACCTATGGTTGGGCGCCATTCTTCAACTCTTTAACGCTTGGCGCTTGGACTGCTATTATTGGTACCGTGTTGATTTTCTTAGGGGCGTACTGCATTGAGAAAGGCAGAGCGTTCGGTCCTGTTCGTCAGGCGATGCAGATGCTCAGTGTTGTGCCGATGGCGGTTCCGGGTATGGTGTTAGGTTTGGGGTACATCTTCTACTTTAATGACTTGAGCAACCCACTCAACTTCTTGTATGGCACGATGGCGTTCTTGGTGATCAACACCGTGGTTCACTATTACACGGTGGGGCACATGACGGCATTAACCGCATTAAAACAGCTGCCTGAGGAGATTGAAGCAACCGCGGCCTCAGTTAACCTACCGCAATACAAGTTGTTCTTTAAGGTGACGGTGCCTGTTTGTCTGCCTGCGATTTTAGATATTGCGACATACCTGTTTATTAATGCACTTACCACAACATCTGCGGTAGTATTCTTGTATTCTACCGATACGATACCTGCGTCAGTTTCAGTTCTGAATATGGACGATGCGGGACAAACCGGTGCAGCAGCGGCTATGGCAGTCATGATCATGATATCGGCAGCGAGTGCGAAGTTGATTCATATGCTAATCAACAAGTTATTCGAGAAGCGCACCCAAGCTTGGCGTAAACGCTAGCAAACCATTTTATATTGCAGTTGGCCAAGGAGTGGCTGACGACAAGAACAAGAATAAAAGGAAATGAAGTGCAGTACGTAAAAATCAAAGATGTCATCGTAGAGCAGATAGAGTCGGGGATGTTAACGCCGCGACAGAAACTGCCTGCTGAGCGTAAACTGGCTGAATCGTTCGATACCACACGTGTTACGTTACGTGAAGCGCTGTCTTCACTTGAAGCTGAGGGGCGTATTTATCGAGAAGACCGCCGTGGTTGGTTTATATCGCCAGCTCCACTGCGTTACGACCCAACACAAACACTGAACTTCACTAATATGGCTTTGTCGCAGAATCGTAAGCCGAAAACAGAATTAGTGGCAGCGAAAGGCATGTTAGCAACCAAGGAAGCAACTAGGCTTCTTGAGCTGCAACCTTTTTCGGATGTTTATCGAGTAGACAGAGTTCGTTATCTTGAAGACAGGCCCGTTGTGTATGTGACCAACTACATTCGACCAGAGTTGTTCCCTAACTTGCTGGATTATGACTTGTCTAAATCGTTGACTGACATCTACCGTGAGCACTTTGGTGTGGTATATCAGAAGATCCGTTACCGAGTGAGCACAACGTCTTTGCTTGGCGAAACCGCGCAAGCTCTGCGTGCGACTTCTGGGTCTCCAGCGATGGTGGTTGAGCGTGTTAACTACAACCAAGACGGTGATTTGATTGACTGCGATATTGAATATTGGCGTCATGACGCGATCAGCATTGAGTCGATAGCACAGCTAGAGCGCTAGTTTATACGTTAGAATGCTGGCATATCTGCAATTATGCACGATCGCCTAATTGAAACGATCAAAGGTCTCTTACTCGGAGGCCTTTTTTATCATCCGTTGTCAGCCGTTGCGCTTATTCATCAATAATTTAGGAATGAAATGGAATTCTCTGCCATTGTCATCGTGATCATTTCGGCTTTGCTTCATGCGGGTTGGAACGTTCTAGGTAAATCTAATCAAGGATCGGGTTCGTCATTCTTCTTAGCCTCTGGCTTTGCCGCCGCAGCGATATTGACGCCATATTTGATTTGGTATGTTCACAGTGTAGGGCTATCAAATATCTCACTTCCATTCTGGCAACTGGTTTTCTTGAGTGGGATCTGTCAAATCATCTATTTGATTGGGTTAGGCGCGGCCTATAAACAGGCTGATATCGGTGTGATTTACCCAATGGCACGAGCACTGCCTGTGTTGATGGTAGGTTTAGGCACGGTGTTGATCGGCTATGAATTGTCGGCGAATCAATGGATTGGGTTCACTTTAATAACCTTAGGCTGCTTGTTTGTACCACTTAAGCAGTTTTCAGATCTTAGGTTAAAAGCGTATCTCAACCTCGGCGTGTTGTGGGCGTTAATTGCCGCTATTGGTACCACGGGCTATTCCATCATTGATAAAGAGGCGCTTCTATTATTAGAGCCTCTAAGCACACCTACCGTTACTAACAAACACACTGCGATTTTCTACCTAGGCATTCAGTTTTGGGCGATTGTGATTCCGCTGAGTGTTTGGTTATTCGTAACCAACCAAAGAATCGAGTTTACTAATGCTTGGATACTGCGAAAGAAAGCCACAGTGGCCGGCATCATGATGGCTTCGACTTATGGTTTGGTGTTGTTTGCGATGACCATGACTGAGAACGTCAGCTTGGTTGTGGCACTTAGGCAAGTAAGCATCATCTTCGGCGTAGTGATGGGGATCTACTTTTTAAAGGAAAAGTGGCACGTTACACGCGGTGTAGGCGTCGTTTTTATCATTGCAGGTTTAGTTATCTCACTGACTTAAAAAGAAATTAAATCCTACCTCCAACCTATAATGTGACTTTTCAGTCGCATTTTTCTTATTGATAGCAAACGTTTTACTAATGTTAAAGATGTGATCCTTCTCATAGACAAGGCTGTAAAGTTACCGGTAACATCCACCCCAACGTTACCGGTAACATATAATTACAAACCGGACTCTGTGAAACTCATAAGGATACCCAAATGAAAGCTCTGACTAAAACGCTGATTGCTGCCTCCCTCACTGGTCTATTTGCTACTTCAGCAATGGCTGCAGACTTTAAACTTAAAATTCAATCTTCAGATCCTTCTGGTGACTTGAACTTCAAAGTTCAGCAGAAGTGGGCTGAGCGCGTAGAGACGATGTCTAACGGACGTATTGATATCGATCTTCTGCCTGTAGGCGCTGTGGTTAAGCACACAGAAACGCTAGGCGCGATCAAAATGGGCATCCTAGATGGTCACATCACAGCAACAGGTTACTTCTCTGGTAAAGATCCAGCATTCGGCCTAATTGGTAACATGGTTGGTGCATGGTCGGACACAACGCAACTGCTTCAGTACATGAACTACGGCGGCGGTAACGAGCTAATGACTGAACTGTACAAGCCTTACGGGGTTCAGTTCGTCGGAGCATCTACAACGGGTGTTGAGTCTTTCATCTCCAAAAAACCAATTGATGGTGTCGCGGATCTTAAAGGTCTTAAATTACGTGCACCTGAAGGCCTAGTACAACAAGTGTTTGCAGCCGCGGGTGCGACTCCAGTAAACCTGCCGGGTTCTGAAGTATTTACTGGCCTGAGCAAAGGAGTAATTGATGCCGCGGACTACACGGTATTCTCTACCAACCAAAAAGCGGGTATGAACGACATTGCAACACACCCAGTTCAACCGGGCTTTCACTCACTGCCGCTTATCGATATCTCTGTTTCTCAGAAGAAATGGGACAAGATGCCTGCTGACCTACAAACGATTCTGCAAACATCCGTTCGTGACTTCTCTTACGACATGACAACTCAGCTGAAAATGGCTGACCAAGCTGCGCTGAAAGAAGCTCAAGCGAACCCAGAAATCACTATCCACGACTGGTCTCAAGAAGAGCGTAAAAAGTTCCGTGAAATGGCAAAAGGCCAATGGAAAGTATTTGCAGAGCGTTCTGACAACGCACAAAAAGTTTACACTTCAGTAACTACGTTCCTAGAAGAAAACGGCTTGCTGTAATTTAAACTTAGCTTATTGAAGGGGGAGGGCGTTGCTCTCCCGTTATTTCCCAGGAAATTTGCCCCATGACAGACAAAACTCCCCATTCCCCAGCTGAAAACGACGAGCAACCAAGAAATGCGCTCGATCGTTTTGTTATAAAGTTCAGTAATCTCGTGAGCTGGTTTTTTATCTTTACTGTATTGATTTCATTTTATGAAGTTGTGATGCGTTACGCATTCGATGCCCCGACCACATGGGTACATGAAACAGCTTCTTTCATCGGTGGTTCTTTATTCATTATTGGTGGTATCTACGCGTTTGCTGCGAATAAACACGTGCGTGTGGTTCTTATCTACGATTCAGTGTCTAACCAAGCACGTAAATATCTTAATCTTGTTCACCACATTGTTGGTTTGGCCTTTGCAGGCATGCTCGCTTACGCCGCTTACTTCACTGCGGAAGAAGCGTGGTTTGCACCTTGGGGTGAATTCCGTCTTGAGACATCTGGTTCAGTGTTAAACGCGCCTTATCCTGCATTGTTGAAAGGCCTGATCTTTGTCGTTTTGTGTGTTCTTGTTGTCCAGTTTGTATTGCACCTAATCCAAGAGTTGATGGGTCTAAGGAAGAATGACGATGTTTGATTTATCTTCTATTGGTATCGCATGGGGCAGTTTGCTCATGTTGGTTATGATGATTGGCTTGCTACTGACTGGTATGCAGCTGGCCTTCGTAACAGGCTTTGTCGCGATTTTCTTCACTCTATGTTGGTTCGGTCCTGATGCTTTACCTTTGATTGCGAGCCGTACCTACAGCTTTGCTTCTGGTTATGTTTTCCTCGCGGTTCCAATGTTCGTATTGATGGCCGCTTTGTTAGACCGCTCGGGCATCGCACGAGATCTGTTTGATGCAATGAAATCTGTCGGTCGTAAAGTTCGTGGTGGTGTGGCAGTACAAACCTTATTAGTCGCGGTTCTATTGGCTTCGATGTCGGGCGTTATAGGTGGTGAAACGGTACTACTGGGTATTCTCGCACTGCCACAAATGCTTCGTTTAGGTTACGACCGTAAGCTTGCTATCGGTACAACCTGTGCGGGTGGCGCACTTGGAACTATGCTTCCGCCAAGTATCGTATTGATCATCTACGGTATGACAGCCAGCGTATCGATTGGCGACCTGTTTAAAGCGTCTTTCTTACCAGCGTTTATCCTTGCGGGCTGTTACATCGGTTATGTATTGATTCGCTGTAAGCTGAATCCTTCTCTTGCGCCAATTCCAAGCGATGATGAGACAGAAGAAGACATCGCCAATCAGCCAAGCTACTTCAAAGCTCTGTTCTTCCCACTGCTTTCTGTCGCAACGGTTTTGGGCAGTATCTACACAGGCATCGCTTCAGTAACAGAAGCGTCTGCATTGGGTGTAGTCGGCATCATGATCAGTGCGCTGATCCGTGGTGAACTGAACTTCAGTATGTTGAAAGAGAGTGCCATCGCAACCATGCGTACCTGCGGCATGATTATGTGGATTGGTATCGGTGCAAGTGCATTGGTTGGTATCTACAACCTGATGGGTGGTATTGATTTTGTTGAAGAAACCATCCTTGCACTCAGTGGCGGCAACGCGACAGTAACATTGCTAATCATGATGGCTATCTTGCTGGTACTAGGCATGTTCCTTGACTGGGTAGGTGTGGCACTACTGACTATGCCAATCTTCGTTCCAATCATCACTGGCCTTGGTTTTGACCCAGTATGGTTCGGCGTTGTGTTCTGTCTAAACATGCAGGTGTCGTTCTTGTCACCGCCGTTTGGTCCTGCGGCATTCTACTTGAAATCAGTAGCACCAAAAGACATCAGCTTAGGTGAGATTTTCTCTTCACTACTGCCGTTCATTGCACTTCAAGTATTGGTTCTGGCACTGGTTATTATCTTCCCTCAGCTCGCGCTTTGGTGGCAATAACAGCGAAGGTTCCTGAGCGAGTTTAATGTTCAGGAACCTATCAACGGCAACACAAGTTTAACTATTAGATTCGATTGTCAGCCCCTGTTTTGGTTGGGGCCTAGGGAAGGCTTGCCTTATGAAAAGCAAAAAAATACTCGTGATGGGCGTATCTGGATGCGGAAAGAGCCTGATTGGTAGCCGTATCGCAGAAGCATTAACGCTTCAGTTTTTTGATGGGGATGACTTCCATCCCCAAAGCAATGTAGAAAAGATGCGTCAAGGTATTCCACTGACAGACGAAGATCGTCAAGGATGGCTAGAAACACTGAATAAGCAATATATCGAACAACCGAGTGCTGTGATTGCATGCTCTGCACTGAAACCTCAATACCGCGAAATTCTGCGAGAGAACAATGAAGATTTAGTGATTGTGTATCTTCAAGGCAGTTTCGATACGATTTGGAATCGCCATAAAGCTCGTGAAAACCATTACTTTAATGGTCAAGAAATGTTGAAAAGCCAATTCGCAACCTTGGTTGAACCTGAACTAGATGAAGCGTTATTTGTCGATATATCGCAAGATGTTGAGCAAGTCGTAGAAAGTGCACTCAAACAAATTAAGCAGATAGGCTAAACCATGACTCAGATAAAAAATGACATCGCGATGATTGGTTTAGGAGTGATGGGCAAAAGCCTTGCGCTCAACCTATTGGATAACGGCTTTAATGTGGCGGGCTTCGATCTAAACATCGACAACATTGATCGCGCTTGTGTGGAAGCTAAGCAACTCAATGAGACGTTTGAAGGTAAAGGGCGGTTCACAAAAGGCACTAGCCTTGAACATGTGCTGCAGGGCTTAGCAAAACCGCGTGTTATTGCGTTGTCGGTTCCTGCTGGAAACCCTGTCGATATCGTCTTGAATAGCTTGCTTGATGCTGGCCTAGAAAATGACGACATTGTTATCGATACGGGTAACAGCCTTTGGACAGATACCGAAGCACGCGAAGTGAACTACAAAGGCAAGCTTCGTTTCTTTAGCACCGCCGTTTCTGGTGGTGAAGAAGGCGCTCGTGTTGGCCCTGCGCTAATGGCGAGTGGCGACCAATCGGCTTGGCAATATGTGAAACCGATGTGGGAAGCGATTGCTGCAAAAGTGGATGCTAATGGGCTACCGGTTGCTCAGTTTAAAGCGGGTGAAGCGTGCGCGGCGTATGTTGGTCCTTCTGGCACTGGGCACTATGTAAAAATGGTACACAACGGTATTGAATATGCCGATATGCAGCTTATTTGCGAAGTGTACCAGTTCATGCGTGGTGTGCTTGATATGCCAGCTCAAGAGATTGGACAAGTCTTTGAGCAATGGAACAACGGTGTGCTGAACAGCTATCTGATGGAGATTAGTGCCGACATCCTTCAACAAGAAGATGTTGTAACGGGTAAGCCATTTGTTGATGTTGTGCTTGATAAAGCGGGACAGAAAGGCACGGGATTGTGGACAGCAGTTAACAGCCTTCAAGAAGGGTGTCCGACTCCAACGATTGCACAGGCGGTTTATGCGCGTGCAATGAGCGGTCAAAAGTCGCAACGAGTGCAGGGAAGCAAACTCTTGAAAGGTAATATTGCGGATGCGAGTCAGTTGGATAAAACAGAGGTTGTCTCTGAACTTCATAATGCTTTGTATTGCGCCAAACTGTCTGTTTATGCGCAAGGTTTTGATTTACTGAAAACAGCGTCAGACAAAGAGGGATGGAATCTCGATTTCACTCAAATTGCTAAGATTTGGCGAGCGGGTTGTATTATTCGTGCCGCTTTCCTGCAAAGCATCACATCGGCTTACCAACAAAATGCTGAGCTAGCGAATCTATTGTTTGATGAGGCTTTCATCAAACAAGTGGAAGAGCGCGAGCTTGCTTGGCGCATCGCGGTAGCGAACTCAGCTCTGTACGGTGTGCCGATGCCGGGGATCTGCTCTGCTCTGAGTTACTTCGATTCATTACGTTGTGAGGTGTTGCCTGCAAATCTTTTGCAAGCGCAACGTGACTATTTTGGCTCTCATACTTATTCGCGAGTCGATAGAGATGAAGCTGAAAAATTCCATGTCACTTGGAGTCAGTCTCCAAGAACTGAAGTCAAAGTGAACGTTTAAACAATCAATAACGCCCTCAACAAGAGGGCGTTTGTAATTATGAGGCTGTATCAATATTTTACTAAATTAGGCTTCAAATTCCACGTCAGTCGGATACACTGTTACCAGTAACATAACTCAAAAATAATAATTACTAATTATGTCGAATAAGAAAAAACGTCCTACATTACAAGATGTTGCCAACCTCGTTGGTGTCACTAAAATGACCGTCAGTCGCTGCCTGCGAGACTCTTCTCAAGTATCAGAAGCGCTGCGAGATAAGATCAGCTATGCAGTAGACGAGCTAGGTTATATCCCTAATCGTGCGCCAGATATTCTCTCCAACGCTAAAAGCAATGCGATTGGTGTGCTAGTTCCCTCGTTAACCAACCAAGTTTTTGCTGAGGTTATTCGTGGTATTGAGCAAGTTACCGCACCTGCAGGCTACCAAACCATGATTGCTCACTATGGCTATAGCGCTGAACTCGAAGAGCAGAGCATTGCTTCACTGCTTTCTTACAACGTTGATGCGATTATCCTTTCAGAAAACGTGCACACCGATAGAGCGCGTAAGATGCTCCAAACCGTTTCTATTCCAGTGATTGAGATTATGGATTCGGTATCGCCAAGAATTGAACAAGCGGTTGGCTTTGATAACTTCGAAGCGGCACGAGCGATGACCAAAACCATGCTCGACCGGGGGCGTACCAATATCGCTTACTTAGCGGCACGTATGGATGAACGTACTCGATTGAAAATGGCGGGTTATGAACATGCGATGCAGGAAGCCAACAAACCGCCTGTAACACTGCAAACGGAAGACGCTTCCTCGTTTACTCTTGGTGCAAAACTGATTGGTGAGCTACTTGAGAAACACCCACAAGTGAATGGCATCTTTTGTACTAATGATGACTTAGCGATTGGTGCTTTTTACGAGTGTGTAAGACGTGGTATTCAAGTACCCGAGCAGATGGCGATTGCAGGTTTCCACGGACATGACATTACGGTGGCGATGACGCCTCGTTTAGCGACTGTCGTAACACCTAGGGAGCAGATTGGTAAAGTCGCTGCAGAGCAAGTAGTAGCGCGTCTACAAGGTAATAAAGAATGGATAGCGAAGTTGGACCTCGGTTATGAGATTGAAGTGGGGGAGAGTATTTAATTTTACACTTCGGCTTTGATCTTCATCTTCATCGGATTCAAACTAAAACGCCCTTAACGATATGAATTTCCTAAGGGCGTTTTCTATTTATCTAGCAAAAAGTGTATGTAGTAACAGGCTCAACCCGCTAAAGATTGAGCATCTTGTTGCTTCAATACTTTGTGACCATCTTCAGTGACGCCACGTTTCCAGTAACTGCTGATGTAGATGTTTTCTTTCGCGACTTCTTTTTCGTTGCGGAAGTACTGCCTTAGCTCGCGCATGCTTTCAAATTCACACGCTGTCCATACTGAAACCTGACCATCTAACCATTCTGTGTTACGCACGGTTTGTGAAAGTGACTCTGAGGTTTCATCTTCAATCAACCAGGTTACATTGATGCCTCGAGGGGTTTCAAGTACTTGCTTATCTGCTGCAGAATTGATTTGAATGACAGCGTGACCAGTTGCTGTTTCCGGAAGCGTTTTTACTTTTGCAGAGAGCGCAGGTAGCGACGTCATATCTGCTACCAAGAAGAACCAATCCGATTCTAGATTCAGCCCTTGAATTAATCCAGGGCCTGCCACTGAAACCGTGTCACCTACTTCTGCGTTCATTGCCCATCTTGCAGCAAAGCCACATTGCAGATCTGTGGTGATGTGGCGTACGAAATCAACCTCAATAAACTTCTCTGTAGGGTTGTATTGACGAATGGTGTAAGTGCGCATGGTTGGGCGCTCACCGTCATTCAGTTGGCTTAAGTCAGTCGTGCCTAGTGGCGAGAACAAAAGCTTGATGTAGCCACCGGCACACTCTGTTGGGTACTTACTTAATCCCTCACCACTAAGCGTTATACGCTGCATATTCGGTGTAATTGTTGAGGTTTGAGTAACGGTTAATGTGATGGGGCTAGGCTTGCTCATATAAGGCTCTCTTAGATTTTGATTTCTACATCATAATCCTGAATCAGAGCATACTCAATACTAATGGTTATCATTTACTTTTATTTACACAGATGTCACATGACTTGAATGCTCTCGTCTATATTAGTAACAATCTCAACAAAAAAGCCCTTTAGGAAAACTAAAGGGCTTGATGTATTAGAGAGGGTTGAAGCGAGCGGAACTAGCTGTTTGCTTGCTCTAGTTCAATCGTTTCTTCAGCCGTTTTCGCGGCTTCTAGCATCTTACGAATAATGAACGATGCAGCCATTGCGATGCCCACCATCACTACCGCTAAAACAGTTAGCATTTGGAAGTAATCGCCGTAAACCGTTTGTACGATCTCTTGCGTGATTTGTTGACCTTTCTCTAGAGCGATAGAGGTCGAGAATACCGCACCAACAATACCTGATAGTGCAATTGCAACAGAGAACAAGCTTACTGAGAAGTTCTCGATGTGCTTAGGTGCAACAGACAGGATGAAGGCTACAACCATAGAACCAACAATAACTTCACCAAATGCTAGGAAGAAATGGATAGCTAGGAATACTTCAGGGCGAATCAGAATATCGTCACCAACGGTCGTTACTGCCATTGTTAAGATACCAAAAGCGATTGCCGTCAGAACGAAAGAGAAACCTACTTTGGTTGCAGTAGAGAAGTGAATGTTTTTCTTTTCTAGTTTAGAGAAGATGCCCGTAATGATAGGGCCGGCAACCATACACCACAGTGGGTTCATTGCCATTGAAGCTTCTGGAGCAACAGGGATGAAGCCGAATAGATCGCCACGCATAGTGTTGATCGCTACCATTGTCATCGAAGTCATCATTTGTCCGTAGTATACGAAGAAACATGTCGTCAAGAATGTGATGATTAAGATGGTGCCCATTTTCAGCATATCTGACTTCTTCGATTTCATCATCAAAGATACAAAGTAGATGATTGCTGCACCGCCAATTGCGTAGACGATGTTTTGGCCAATATCCATGTTAGAGAACATGAAGAATACCAAGCCAATCATAGCGGCAGAGAGACCAAGGAACGCAGCCCAGTTTTTAGTGCTTACAGGGGTTTGATCGATTTCAGCACTGGCTTCAACAAGGCCTTTGCGAACAAAGATCATCATCAGAAGCGCGGCACCCGCTAGAATAGCTGAAAGAAGGAAGCCACCGTTGAAACCAACAATAAGAACTAGCATTGGGAACAGATATTGACCTAACAGAGCACCTATATTGTTGACTGAGTAGTTGATTGGGTAGCAGTTTTCGAAATCTTCTTGAGTTTTGAACGTGCGTTTGTAAAGACTTGGGTAAGAAGGGGACATCAAACCACGCGCATAACTCGCTAAAGCAATACCACATAATGCCATCGGCACATTAGTCGCTGCAGCACCGAGTACCAGTAGAGCATAACCACTTGCGAATCCAAGAAAGGCAATGGTTAAAGATCGGTATGCGCCTAAAAACTTATCAGCAATAAAGCCACCTGCAATCGCAAATAGTGGACCAATTGCAGAGAAAGCACCTACAACCATCATGGTGTCGGCTTCATTGTAGTTAAGATCTTCAAGGAAGAAACGAGTCAAGATCACCATGACGCCATAGAACGAAAGTCCAAACATCATCTGGCAGAACATCATTGATTTGTTTAATCTATTCCACATTATTTTATTCTCACATTTGTGTTTATATGTAGTGTAATTACCCAATTATAATATCATTAGTAGCGATACATAAAATGAAACGTGCATCCCAAACAGAACTTTACTCGATATATCTTTTCTCATGAGACCATTGATATTTTTCATGAATGAAATGTGCAATATTAGATTTTGCTAGTGGATGCATGGTTGCGTGAAGTTTAGCCATTTGTGTTCGTGGTTAAATAACCAGCTATTAAAGGGAAAATTAACGTTGACTGTCTTGTAACGGTTGTTAGGTACTTATCCATTTCAATTCGCCGTTGGGCTCTAGCCATTAAAAAAGCCAGCTTGTCGGCTGGCTTTGTCGGGGTATTGATAACTAAGTTATATAATAATACGGCCTGGGTGAGAGGTTATCTAGACGAATCGTTGTAGTGTATTAAACAGTTTATTACATCCACTATTCACCCTATTCTATCGCTCACCGTAAATTAACTATTCACAAGGTGGCGCCATGTGGATCACCGCTAAGCCGCCTAAAGATGTCTCACGGTATTTCTTGTTCATGTCTTTACCTGTTTGGTACATGGTTGCGATGACCTTGTCTAACGAGATGAGACACTTGCTAGTGCGTTTCAATGCCATACGTGAAGCGTTGATGGCTTTCATTGCACCCATAGCATTACGTTCAATACACGGTACTTGAACAAGCCCGCCGATAGGGTCACATGTCATGCCCAGTGAGTGCTCCATCGCGATTTCTGCCGCAATACAGATCTGTTCGTTACTGCCGCCGCGTAAAGCTGTCAAACCTGCAGCCGCCATTGATGAAGATACGCCGACTTCGCCTTGACAACCGACTTCAGCTCCAGAAATTGAAGCATTGGTTTTGTACAAGATGCCAATTGCGCCAGATACTGCCAAGAAATCTTTGAGTTGTTTAGTGTCTAGCTCTTTAATGAAGCGGTGGTAATACATCAATACTGCTGGGATTACCCCAGCTGCGCCATTGGTAGGGGATGTCACAACTTGCCCACCCGCTGCATTCTCTTCACTCACAGCAAACGCAAAAAGGTTGATCCAATCCATGATCTCCATTGGATCGTTTTCAATCGAAGCATTCGCCTCAAGCTTTTTCAAAAGAGCAGGGGCTCGGCGCGTCACTTCCAAACCGCCATCAAGTATCCCTTCTGTATCAAAACCACGTTGCATGCACAGTGACATCACTTTCCAAATTTGGTCCGCCTTCTGATCAATCACATCCATACCTTGGAAAGAAATTTCATTTCTCAGGACTAGGCCACCGAGGCTAAGTCCATTCTGGTCAGACAATTCAAGAAGCTGATCGGCAGAAGAAAAAGGGAACTCTACTTGTGTTTTCGACTCTTGCTTTCCGTGTTGCAGTTCATCAGCGGTCGCAATGAAACCACCACCAATGGAGTAGTATGTTTCCATCTCCAGAAGACTGCCGCTTGCGTCAAACGCAGAGATAGTCATGCCATTTTCATGAAGTGGAAGATTGGTTTTGTGGAAGAGTAAATCGCTTTCTGCATCGAAATGAATTTCGTGGCTACCGCTAACCATCAAAGATTTATCTTCAATTGCTTTACGCATAGCTAAATTAGCGCTGGTTATTTTGATGGTGTCAGGGCGATTACCAAGTAAACCTAACAGGGTTGCACGATCGGTATGGTGACCGATGCCTGTTAGTGATAGTGAGCCGTATAGGTCAATTTGAATACGGGTAACTTGACCAAGTACAGGTTCAATCTTTTGGGTAAAATTGAACCCAGCGATCATTGGTCCATTGGTGTGGGAGCTGGAAGGCCCGACCCCGATTTTGTAAATGTCAAAAATAGACAGCATAGTAACTTCCTGTGAAGACGGTTCGATGAACGAACTCTGTGTAAAATTTGTATTTTGTTCGTTTCACTTTTTTCAGTGAACGTGTTCTCTGGGTGAAACAGTTTTTCGATTAAACTGGTTCTTTGCTTGAAACGTCTCTTTTATTGAAGCTCGTGTTAACAAGCGTAGAGCGATGAAACCCAAGATCGTGCTATTTTGTTTTATAGCTGCACGTTAACTCTTGCGCACTTATGATGATGCTTGCAATCGTGAGCATGATTGCGAACTACCCATAAGGATTTCAAAATACTTTTGTTAATAAGTATTGTATACATAATTCACTCCATCTAATCATAAAAACGAGACTTGAACATAAAATGAGCGTTAATTACCTCCTTATTGTGCTGGGTAAGCGACTTAATGAGAATAAATTGACTGATGAAGGAATCAGTCGAGTTGATGCTCTGGTTGAATATCTTGCTGAGCTTTTGGTAGAAGAGTCGAATCAGCAAACTGCGGTTGCATTTTGTGGTGGAGTGACAAAGGGCCAGACAATCTCCGAAGCTGATGCAATGCACGCGTATTTTCGAAATCTGGAAAGTCAATGTGAAGTTCCGTTTATGCTGAGTGCAGTTTTACTAGAACAGCTTTCGACAAATACAGTAGAGAATATTCAAAACCTAGCTTCAGAAATGATTGACAGTGGATTGTTTACTCGTGGGCAGAGTGTACGGGTAACATTCATTTCTAATGACTATCACTTGCAACGTATTTTTGACATCCAGATGTTGATGGACGAGCAAGGTTTGCTTAAGGTTCTAGTCGAGAAGTGTTCTGCACTTGGGGTAGAGCTGCAAATTGATCGTCAGCTAGAGGCTCATGTTGCGGTGCCATATCCTCATCAAAGTACTCAAGGGCAATTGTTTCTATTGATGGATGTACTGACGACCTACCGAGTCTATCTTGAAGGTGTCTCTGCGGGCGCATTTGAGAGAGACTTGGAGTCCGTAAGGCGTGAGCCTGAAAGGTTGTCCTTGGAAGCACTGATAGCCGCAAAGGAACTCGTTGGGCGTTCATCTCACTTTGAAATTGTGGACAGTTTACTCCCAATATTGGAGCGCTGTATCCAGCAAACTCCTGTCGATACTGACATAAAAAAAATCAGGGAATATCTAGCACTGCTAGATACTAACCTGACTTTATTGAACCGTTATTTAGATCCGGAATCGGATCTCACACATCGCTGGTGGCGATAGGTGATTATTTCTTTCTCGTGATGCCAATAACGGCCTTTAAACTCGCAAAGGCAATCAGACAGTAAGCTCGAAGCTTTGTGCCTTCTTCTGCGATTTTTTAATCACGCGAACGTAATCACCGCCCGTCACATTGGCCAAAAGGCTCATGTGTTGTATTACAGTGATTAACTTTGGGTTTCTGAATCTTGCTCGTGGTGGTTGCGGTAGTATTCCCACTGCTCAATGCGTTCACCGTCTTCGAATACACAGTAAGTTGTACGTTGATCGTTTTCAGTAACAGTATCTAACTCACCATTCTGTTGAACACAGTAAACCGCAGCAGGGTTAGCCACTGATACACGTTGGCCTTCGCTATATTCTGCATAATCGTTCGCACAACCGCCCAATACAACGGCAAATACAGCCATCAAACCAATTTTCTTCATGCTCATCTCCTACGTGATAAATCTAAAAGTGAATACGTTAAGTTCTACAGAACCAGTTTAGAAGCTCTATGAAATGAGTATATTTTAGATTTCAGAAAAGGTTGTCCTAATTTGGTCAAGATATTGAAATAGGTTGATATTTCTTTATGTTTAATAACTTTTTGAGTGCTTGATCAAGCTAACTTGAGTGAAGTGACTATTGAGCTACTTTCGGCTGGTTAGTGGTGTGCGCTGGTTATTGCGAATCGAGAGCCATGAACTCACCAAGGCAACATGGAGAAAGCAGGTGTACTTGTGTGGGGATGTGAGCCTCGAATCTATTGATGATTATGATATGATGCCGCCAAATTCAGTAAAGCAGTCAGAATCATGAGACACCTAAAAACAACCATCCATCCTGATATCGATCATCTAGACAATAAAACGGTCTATAAGCGCAACGCTGCCCGTGCCATTGTGTTAGATGGCGAAGACATTCTGATGCTTTATACAGAGCGTTATCACGACTACACCATCCCTGGTGGTGGCTTGGACGAAGGTGAAGATGTCATTGCTGGTATGGTTCGTGAATTGGAAGAAGAGACTGGCGCTAAGAATATCCATAGCATCAAGCCGTTCGGCATTTTTGAAGAATTTCGTCCTTGGTACAAAGATGATGCGGACATAGTGCACATGATTTCTTACTGCTACTCATGCAAGATCGATAGTGAGCTTGGTGAAACGGCTTACGAAGATTATGAAGTGAAAAACGGGATGAAACCGGTTTGGATGAATATCCATGAAGCGATCGCTCACAACGAGAAGACCATGGCCGAGAGCCCTAAAAAGGGTATGAGTATTGAACGTGAAACCTTTTTGCTGCATTTGATTGCCAAAGAGATGCTTTAGCCTTTATCAATACAAGCCTGTTAAGCTTTTTACTTGCCGCCACTTTTGGCGGCAAACTTGTTTCTAGCGATGCTAAAATGTAATAGCGAAAACTAATTATTAAATATGGTTGATATTGTCAACTATGTGTTTTTGATGTACCTTTACCTCAGCGATGACCCTATTTAGCTAAACTGCTCGGTTAAATCGCTAAATCTCGCTGTGAGCCTGCCCTAAACAAAGAATACTATGAATAAAAGACAGTTTATTGCCCATTACCTGCGCATGAATCGCACCTCTTACTTTTTGGCGATTGTATTCATTTTTCTCGTCAACTGGTTGCAAGTTGAGATCCCTCGCTATATTCAACTCGCCATAGATTTGATTGATGATGCTTCTCCCAGTGGCCATCAACAACTTCAAAGTTATGTGTGGATGGTAGTTGGCATGTCGGTCGCTATGGTAGTAGTACGTATTCTGTCTCGTATTTACGCGCTTAATCCAGGGCGAATTACAGAGGCTGCACTTAAAAGTACATTGCTCAAAAAGTTAAATCGTTTACCGAATAGTTTTCATGAGCGTTTTGCTTCTGGTCGGCTAATATCCATTATCAATAATGATCTTGGTGGCATACGCTTGTTGTTTGGTGTGGGTTTCCTCCAGTTCTTTAATGCGCTGTTGGCGTTGTCGCTGACACCTCTTTACATGTGGCGCATATCGCCAGAATTAACGCTTTATTCGATTATTCCTATCTCAATCGCTTTTGTGATTTTCCGTGTGGGTTTTAAACGCATGAAAGCACTGCATTTAGAGCACATGAAACGTCTGCAAAACCTGTCTGCTCAGCTAATGAGTTACCTATCTGGGATTGACTTGATTAAGAGCCAGCAGATGTCACCTTGGGTGAAAGCTGAAACTGAAAAGCTTAATCAGTTATTACTTGAATGCCGCCTTAAAATTACACGTATCCAAGTCTTCTTTATGCCGGTACTCGACTACGCCAATGACCTGATGAAAATCATCATTCTTGGGCTTGGTGGCTACATGTTAATGAGACAAGAGCTAACCCTTGGTGAGATTACCGCCTTTCTGACTTACTCCGTTTTGTTGGCAATGCCATTGATGCAATTAGGCAGAATCGCGACCATTTATCAACGTGGCATGGTGGGCATTCAAAGTGCACAAACCATTCTTAATGCCAAAGTTCCAGAGCTTGATGAAGGTAAGCTTACTGAGTTAGACGTTGAATCGCTGAAGGGAAAAACGTTCTCTATTCGCAACCTCAACTTCAGCTATTCAGGTGAAGAACGTCTGATTCTCGATGACATCAGCTTTGACATTCCTGCAGGTAAGAAAGTAGGTGTGCTAGGCGGAATCGGAGCGGGTAAAACAACCTTAGTGAACTGCTTGAACCACCACTTGGATGTACCACAAGGTTCTATTTTCCTTGGCGAAAGAGATATCACTAGCTTCTCACGCAGTGACTTACGTCGTTACGTGAAAACTGTGACTCAAGACCCTTATTTGTTCTCCGCAACTGTTGAAGACAATATTCGTTTTGGTAGTTCAGATACTGAATTAGCGAAGAGTCAGGTTAATGAGGTTTTAGAGCTAAGTCAGTTAGCCAGTGATGTCACTCGCTTTGAGCATGGCGATCAAACCTTAGTCGGTGAAAAAGGGATCATGTTGTCTGGTGGCCAGAAGCAGCGATTAAGTATTGCTCGTGCTTTATTGCAGCCAACCGACCTGATTATTATGGATAACGTTTTATCGGCTGTCGACTATGAAACAGAACGTAGGATCTTAGAAGGCTTGTTTAAGCGTTTGGAAAATCAATCCGTTCTTGTGGTTTCACACCGCGTGAATGCCCTTGAATATATGGATGAAATCATCGTCTTGAATGAAGGCAAAGTGATCGCGAAGGGCGACCACGCCACGTTATTGAAAACGTGCGATTACTATTACGATACATGGCAACTACAGCAGAATGAAACGGAGGCAGCAGCATGTTAAAAGGTGTTGATCTCAAGTACCTCAAGCACTTTTTTAAGTTTGCTAAGAAATACAAAGGCTCTGCGATTCTGGGTATCGCAATGCTTCCTCTCTCTGTCATCACGAGTTTGTTGTTCCCGTGGCTGATCATTCAAGTGATCGATGTACAACTGAGTCATGGGGATATGGATGGATTGCTTGAGTATGTCTTCTATCTCGTTGTTGTGCTGGTTGCTAGCTATGTAGTGGATACCACTTATTCATATAACCTGCGTAAAACGGGGCAATACACGATAACTGACATGCGCTCAGTATTGTTTGCTCGCGTGCTTAAACTCCCACGCAGCTATTTTGATAACACTCCGATTGGTGTCACGCTTTCAAGGTTAACCAGTGACTTGGAAACCATCGGCGAGACTTTTGTTCAATCAGTTGTCGGTTTAGTGAAAGATAGTATCAACACCATTGCTTTGTTGGTGATGATGTTTTTCATTGATTGGCAGTTAACATTGATAGTTTTGGTTATCATGCCGCCAGTGATGTACTTAACGGTGTATGTGAGAAATCGACTTCGTGCATTGTATAAAGTTACCCGTTCTACATTGGCTCGCGGTATTGGCTTTCTACAAGAAGTTTTGTTTGGCATGAAAACCGTTCAGATGTACCGAGCGGAAGAGCAAGTCGAAAAGCGCTATCAAGGCTATACCGATGAATTCTTGAGAGCGCAGAAAAAGATTAATAAATACGATGCAATTTTGTTCTCGTTTATTTCTGGTATTACTTCAGTCACTATCGCAATCATGATCTGGTATGGCTCAGAGCAAGTTATTGAAGGGGCTCTGACTTTAGGTGTGCTGATTGCTTTCATCAACACCTTAGAGAAAGTGTTTGTACCTATTCGAGACTTTACCTCCCAAATAGCTTCGATTCAGAGTTCATTTGCCGCTTTTGACCATATTGAAGAGTTGTTTGTTGAGCCGACAGAAGAGGAAGGGCGCAACCTGCTGCCATCTAACAAGGTTGAAAAACAGCTCGAACAGTTTGTGAGTCTTGAGTTTAAGAACGTGAGTTTCCGTTACAAAGACGACTCTCCATACGTGTTAAAGAATGTCTCTTTTGTGTTGCAGAAAGGGCACCAAATCGCGCTGGTGGGTTCGACGGGCTCTGGGAAGTCAACGATTCTGCGTTTGATCTCTAAAACCTATCAAGACTATCAAGGCAGTATTTTGTTGAATGGCATTGAGCTGTCACAGATCTCAAGCGAAGACTCCGCTCATTTGTTCTCAATGATGATGCAAGATGTGCACCTGTTTGAAGAATCAATCCAATTCAATATTGCACTGGGAAAAGCGCACCTATCTAGAACTGATGTTGAACAGGCTGCGCGCTATGTTTATGCCGATAAGTTTATTGAACAACTCCCTCAAGGTTATGACTTCCATTTGGAAAAGAATGGCTCCAACCTTTCTGTTGGTCAAACGCAACTGATTTCGTTTGCTAGAGCAGTTGCCCAAGGTGGACAACTGATGATGCTTGATGAAGCAACCAGCTCGGTAGATTCTATTACTGAAGACTTTATCCAAAAAGCGATGCAGCGTCTTTTCAAGGAAAAAACCGTGATTGCGATTGCCCACCGCCTGAGCACCGTTCGTCACTCTGACACGATTCTAGTATTAGATAAGGGTCAAGTCGTTGAGCAAGGTAATCACCAGCAGCTGGTGATACAAAATGGTGTTTATGCCGGTTTATTGAAGGAATCAATCGTAGCAACGAACGACTCTTAAGCTACAGTCGCTTGAAAGCTCGACGTCTGATCACCACTTTAATAGGATAGATTTGCCTCACCTATACTTAACTAGTTTCTATAGTTTTCTAATATCCCCAATAGCTTAGGGGAAATAAAACATATTTTACGACTATTAATATGTTATAATTTCCCTACTACTAAAGGGGTGTCTTTGGGCATCGGGATGTATGCGAGCAAGACGAATGTTGCTTGTGTCAGTCACTTTCTGGCGAATATGGAATCGAAAATGTTGTTGGAAGAAGTTGTAGAAATTATTGAATTAACCGACTCAGACTATTTATCTCATGCAATGGAGTTGTTTAACGAGCATGGCTTTGTTGACGCGGAGTCTTTACCTTTTATGAACGTTGTGTTCGAAACTGCACCAGATCAGCTTGCGAAGAAATTGTCGCAAATTGGTTTTAAAGGTTTAGTACAAGTCGAAAAGAATGAAGACGCATCAGGCTTCACTATTATTGATGCTGATCGCGTTCTACTAAAAGATTCTGCTTAGCTGCAAGATTCTTCTTAATGACAAGAATAAGATTCAGCTTAATTAAAAGACTCTATCCAGTTCAGTAACACCCGTTATGATTATTTGAGGTTAACACAGTGACAACAGCAACCGTTTCATCAACAGAGCAACACATTTCCAATGAACATGCGCTTTTAGGTGCATCGTTATTAGCGTCTCAAAAAGTTGAGTTGGCTCTGTTCAGTGTTATCTCTAAATTGGCTAAAGCGTTACCGAAAGAAGCACAGCAGTCACTGGATTTGGATACCTTTCTAAGAGAGAAACCAAGTGAGCAAGCTGCTACGTTGAGCTTGTACGAACAAACCTTTGGTGAACAGCTTCCGTTAAAAACAAACGAACTTAACGACTTTATTTACCACAGAAATCTCGTGACTCGTGGCTTTTGGCGAGTGACTGGCGCTGATGTGAAAGGCGGCGAGAAGCTTGCTAACCCAGAGCTTTACTTAAAAGAATTCTTGGCCAAATGCGAATACTGGCAAGTGATGATTGATACTCAAACTAAGTAATCAAATCGAAAGAAGAAAGCCATAGCGATTTGCTATGGCTTTTTTTTGTACTCAGATTTTTCTTGTGTTAGTAACGTGGAGTTGGTTAAAGCATCATTCTTAATACATAGTTTTTAGAGACAAAGTGATGTTTAAGTGCGGCGCTAATATGCAAAACAATTAGACAGGCTAAGGTAATGCAACTGGCACTATGTAAATAGAAAAAGAAGTGGTTGATTGAAGGTTCGGTAATTAGATTATTGACGTTCGTTAACCAGAATAGAGAATAAGGCTCTTTCAGCATCAAATAACCGGAACTAAAAACCATGAACATCACTAGATACATCAATGAGTGAGTCAGTTTGGCAACGCACTGTTGTCGCTTTGGGATTGAGAGTGGCATCTCCGGTGATGAGCGAAAATGGCTCCAAATATAACGTGCAATGAGCAACGGTGTTGCAATGGTTGCCAATGACATATTAAGCACAGACAGAAAAGAAAACAGTTCTGGATGGCTAGTGACATAGTGCATCACATACCCTGCGGTTGTTGCATAGATGATGACGAAAGCCATGACTCAGTGCAGTACACGGCTCATTAAATCGTATCGCGTATTACTCAAATTAACCTCGGTTTAATTATTATAAATATAAGATTCCACGGGATGCTATAAATCAATCATCGGTATATTTGCATCACGAATTAATTATATAGAACAGTAATACTGGGCATTTTTATTAGTTAGAAATTAATGATGTTGCTTCAAGTGTTTTATAATTATCAATGATGTTTTAGAGTGTTAATTCCAATGCCGAGACAGCAAATCATCTGACTCCCTAGCTTGTATTGCCATAACGAGATACAGTGACACAAAGATAAGACATATAAGGAAAGTATAAATGCTTCGAATTCTATTGATTGCAGTGTTCTCACTGGTAACAACCATGAGCCTTGCAAGCGAGGAAGTTAAATACTCAGACAAAGAGTATGTAGACCGACCACTGATGGAGCGCTACATCCTAGATGAGTTGAAGCAGTTGCGAATGGAACAACAAGATCTTGAGAGACGCCTAACTATACAGATGACCGATCGTGAACTGTCTGTTGCCGACAAGTCGCTCAACTATGCGAATGTCACCGTGACGTATTTCTTCTACATTATAGCAGGTGTTGCTTCACTCATTGCGTTGGTGGGGTGGCAATCACTTAAAGAGCTCAAACATACCACCAAAGAAATGGCCGACCAGCGGCTGAATTCGATTGCTCAAGATTATGAAAAGAAATTTAACCTTCTTGAAAGGGACCTTAAGCGTAAGACCAGAATCATATCGGAGAACAACCGAGAGATTGAGATCATCAATGAGATTCACAATTTATGGCTGAGAGCGCAAAATGCCCAGACTGCTGAACAAAAAATTGAAACTTATGATGAAATTTTGAAGGTTCGTCCGGGTGACTTGGAAGCGTTGACACACAAAGCGGATGCTGCAATGGACATGCGGGAATACCATTGGGCGATGAGTCTGTGCAACCGCGTACTTGAGGTAGATGATCAAAATGCTCATGCCCTGTACCAACGCGCTTGTGCTTACGCTAGATTAGGTGCAGAAGGTCAAGCTATCGATGATTTAGAGCGTTCGATTGAAACAAGTGGTTCTATGAGAGAGCTACTAGCTGAAGAGCCTGATTTTGAGATGCTAAGAGGTTTAGAACGATTTGAGGCTCTTTTCGAAGAGTAATATTTGAAAGGCGATGGGCTTTATTAGCCCATCATCTTTTTATTGGATTTACAGAACGGTTTCTTACATTTCACTTGTTCAATAAACTAAATTGTTATGTTATAACATTTGAATGAGTTCATCGTTATAAACCGTTAAATATTTTATGAAGTTTCTCCGCTCCGGCCTGATCATTATTGCGATCAGCGCATTTTCTCTTGCTACTTTGCTCTCTTTTCATTCAGAACCAGTACAAGAAGTCTCTATCAAAATAACACCTTATCAAGATTCTCAATCGAGTGATGTGGCCAAGGTGCATTCGCAATCGGGTTCCAACTCTCTCGTTAAAGTCCATTATTTTGTGAAAGTCGGCGACACGCTAAGCAACATATTTTCGTCATGGAAACTGCCTTATGGAACGGTTCAAAAGGTGATGGAAGCAGATCTTGAGTCTTTGAAATTGGACACAATAAAACCTGGTGATCATCTAGAGTTGCTTCTGGATGGTGACTCTAAACAGCTCGTTGAGTTAATTTTCCATGAAAGTCTCGTAGAACAGGCTGTCTTTACTAAAAATAATGATGGAAGCTTTGACTACCAATTCCATGAAGTGCCTGGAGAATGGAAGGAAAAGCTCTATGCAGGCACCGTTCATGGCAGTTTTTCGACGTCAGCATATAAAGCGGGGTTAACAACGGCCCAGATAGCTAATATAACCAGAACTTTGAGAGACAAAATCAACTTCGCAAGGGAGCTAAGAGCAGGTGATAGCTTTAATGTGTTGGTTAAAGAGCAGTACACCGATAATCACTTAACAGGCAAAACGGAAGTTCAAGGTATCTCTATTAACTTGAGAAACCGAGAAGTAGCGGCTTTTTTAGCTCCAGATGGTCGCTTTTACGACAGAGCGGGTAACAGCTTAGAGCAAGCCTTCGATAGATATCCGGTCGCTCGTCAGTTCCGTCGGATTACTTCATCATTTAACCCATACCGAAAGCATCCTGTGACAGGGCGTATATCGCCTCATAATGGCACTGACTTTGCGACACCAGTTGGTGCGCCAGTCTATTCAACGGGTGATGGTCGGGTTGTAGCGATTCGCAATCACCCATATGCAGGAAAATACTTGGTGATTGAGCACAACAGTGTTTACAAAACTCGTTACTTACACTTGAGCCGTTTCTTAGTTAAGAAAGGCCAACAAGTGAAACGAGGCCAGAAAATTGCGCTATCTGGCGCAACAGGTCGTATAACCGGTCCTCACTTGCATTTTGAAGTTTTGGTACGTGGTCGAGCGGTCAACGCGATGAAGGCGAACTTACCAATGGCAAGCTCTATTCTTCCTCAAAATAAGAAAGAGTTCCTTGCCCGAATTGCTTCATTTGATGGTTTGATTACTGATCAAAAGAGCAGTGCAAGTTGATTTACGGTGGCCACGACTCATTTAACCTATAACTATTGGTCGTTGATTTCCCTTCCTGTTCGACAGGAAGGGAGAATTGTTGACTAGTTCATCAGCCAGATACTGTTTTCTTAGTAGCTTAGTAGCTTAGTAGCTTAGTAGCTTAGTAGCTTAGTATCTCGTTTTCTTGGCTTATCAGTGGCATGGGTTGACTATGCAACGACAACCGCTGTACCGCTCGCCGATACCATTAGCATGCCATTGCCTGTTCCCAACACTTCGTAATCGATATCTACGCCTACAACTGCGTTTGCGCCCGCTTCAATGGCTTTTTGTTCTAGCTCTTTGAAGGCGTAGTTACGTGCTTTCTCTAGCTCTTTTTCATAAGTGCCAGAACGCCCACCAACAAAGTCACGGATGCCTGAAAACATATCTTTGAAAACGTTAACGCCTAGAATAGCTTCTCCTGCGATAACCCCTTTGTAATCGACAATGCGCTTGCCTTCGACTGATTGTGTGGTGGTAATAATCATAATAGCCTCTCTTGTCCGCTTGTTGAGCTTCTACTCGCTGCATGGATTGATAGTTTGGTCTTGTCCTTGAGTATCATCGCTCAATGTTGTCTCTGAGTGTGTGAATTCATGCCTTAACCATGATCTCAGTTTTAGCACACTTTCTTGTTTTAATTTGTTTTTTGGGCAAACAAAGTAGAAATCTTGGTGCGGGTTAGCAACGGGTTTACCCAGTTCCACTAACATGCCGTGGCTGATGTCATCTTTCACAAACAAGCGATGGGTAACCAACACTCCAAGAGAACGAATCGCAGCTTGCACGGCTTGAATGGATATATCAAATGTTAGGTTGCTATGAAATGCGGGCATTGGGATTTGATAATGATCACACCACACTTGCCAGTCGTGCTTTCGCCTAGGGTTAAATGCGCCAATGGTTGGGTTCTGTTTCACGAGTTGCTCAACGCTCAGTCCCGTTTGGTTTTTCAACAAGGTAGGGCTACACACCAATACCAGATCATCATCGCCTAATTTCTCGCTGTAATAGCGATCCCATTCGTTAGGTTTGCCATGGACAAGGGCAATATCTACCCCTTCCTGCTCGATATCAAAAGGGCCGGTTAACGTGGAAATACGGATATCAAGAGAAGGAGCAAAGGCTTGGAAGTCGGGGACTCGAGGAATCCACCAATGCATCGCCAGTGAATTCACCATATTGAGTGTAATGCGGTGATCGTTAGGCGTTTTGGCCAGTTCTTCTGTCGCGTCTATGACTTGCTCCAATGCAGGAGCGACTTTTCGGTAATACCGCTTACCCGCGGCATTAAGAACGACACGACGACCTACCCGTTGAAATAGAGGCTTATTAACCAGTTGTTCTAGTGACTTTATGGCTTGGCTTACCGCAGAGTGACTGACATACAAAACACGTGCGGCTTCGGTCATACTGCCAGTTTCAGCCACAGCAATAAAAGCATAAACGGATTTAAGCGGAACGAGCTTTTTCATAGGTAAGTTTTCCTTACAGTTATGGTTAATATTACTCGCTATTTTTCATCACGTCACGCTTCTAAAATAGGTGCCATAGGAGGTGATAATTATGTCTGATATTACCAAGGCGACGACTTTTATGTTGTTGTCGACATTCAGTTTGTCTATAAGCGGTTTAGTGGCTAAGTACCTATCTGAAACCATGCCCACTTCGTTGCTGAGTTTTGTGCGTTTCTTATTACCCAGCCTTTTTCTATTTCTTTTTTTGATCTTTTATAAAATTAGCAAACCGACACGAAAGATGTGGAAGCCTTTAGTGATGCGGGCGATTTTCATGGTGGCCTGTCAGTGGTGCTTTCTAACGTCACTACAAACCCTGACCCTTATTGAGGGGATTGTATTATTCAGCACCGGCCCTTTGTTTATTCCTTTGTTAGAAAAATTAATATTTGGCACAAAAGTTCATACAACCACGGTGGTTTGCCTAGCGATCACTTTTGTTGGTGTAGTGATGATGGCAGGGGATTGGTCGCAGTTTGAATTCGGCTCGGATTTCTTTAGGCCTGCACTGTTGCTAGGATTGTTAGCGGGAATGTTTAACTCGGGTTCGCAAGTGAGTTTGTATCGAGCCTCTAAGACGAGCCTTACGCCAGCAGAGCTAAATGCATGGACGTTTCTAGTCGCAGCCATACTCGTGTTACCAATGGTTTTATTCACTTCCATTTCTGTTATGCCTGACGTCCTTGAAGCTGATGGCGCCTTAACAGTTTTACTGTCTATTGATGGTTTAGGTTGGATTGGACTTGGAGCATTTGGACTCGCGTTGTTTACCATTAATACGCAAATCTTCCGCTCTAAAGCCTATAAACTTGCAGAAAGCGGCTCTCAACTCGCGCCTTTAATTTTTACTAATATGCTATTCAGTGCGTTATGGCAGGGCTTGTTCTTCGATGACGTCTTCTCTACCCAGCAGATCCTTGGTATTAATCTGATTGTCGTGGCAAGCATTACCAATACATTACTGGCTAAAAGGCAATATAAAGTCAAAACCAAGCAACTCCCAATAACGACAGTGAATGCTTTGAACTCTGAGGCGTTAGGTTCTGTCGTTAAAAGTTAAACGTTAAGAATCCATGACTATTGGAAAATACCTAGAACAACGAGCGTATGTACTCTTTTACTCGATCTATGTGCTTCTTCTGATCAATCTCGGACTGTTGGTTAGCTTCAAGAAATCGCTCTGCGTATTTGTCGTAGATTTTGTTCTCCAAAAATAGCAAATACAGTTTTGGATCGATATGGCCGCTGGTGGCCATGTCGGTCATGATATTGAGCGATTCGTCTAAGTGTTTGCCTTTTTTGTACGGACGGTCGCTTGAGGTTAGAGCTTCAAACACATCGGCAATCGCCATGGCTCGAGACGGTAAAGGCAATTGATCCTCGCTTAGGCCTCTTGGGTATCCCTTACCATCGATACGCTCGTGGTGTCCGCTCGCGATGTCTGGAATGTTTTTGAGATAAGACGGATAAGGGAGCTTATTGAGCATGGTGAAAGTCTGAATGATATGGTCGTTGATCATGAAACGTTCTTCGTCGTTTAAGGTGCCACGACGTACTTTCAAATTATGCAGTTCACCTTGATTATATTTTACTTCTCCAGGTTTAAGAACGAACTCTTCTTGCCACATATCTGCAGGGTTAAAGCCATTATCCCACTGTATTTTATGTTCTGGCTTATCAGCAAGTAACGGCTCCATCACAGGTAAAATAGGCTCTTTGCTATTTGATGGCTTCTCGTTTGGTTCTGTGATGTTCTGTTGAGTGTTAAATCTCTCTTTTTCAGACCAAGATAACCCTAATTGATCGTCTAATGTGCGCTTCCATGTACGTTTTGCTATTTGATCTAAGCGTGCAAGCTGCTCTTCCGTCATTGATTCACTGCCCAGGTTGCAATCAGCAACGAAGGCAAATTCTTCATCTAATTCTGACAAGTTTTGTTCGAGTACTTTAAGTTGATCTTCTTGAAGCGCCCCGTTAGCTATGGCTTTCCAATAGTCGGTTTCCGCTTGTTGTTTTAACAGCTCAAAACGCATGCGAACTTCGTGGATTCGGTCATAAATCGTCTCGAGTTTTGTTGCTTTGTCTACCACATATTCCGGCGTGGTGACTTTACCGCAATCGTGAAGCCATGCAGCGAGCATCAACTCTTCCCACTGCTTACTATCTAATGAAAATTGCGGGTAATAACGGTCATCATCAATCGTGGCTTGGGTTAGCCATTTAGTGAGTTCTGGGACTCTTTGGCAATGGCCACCGGTGTAAGGTGATTTGGTATCAATTGCCGATGCAATCAGCTCGATGAAAGCATTGAGCATGTTTTTTTGTTGTTGCATTTGGTCGATATTGTCTTTAGCTATTTCAGCAAAGCTGAGCAGTTCTCTTAAAAAGGCATGCTTGTCGGCCTGCATCTTAGTGATCGGTCTTTCATAACCAATGGCAACAATGCCGACCAACAGTTTTTCGCGGTTCAATAGTGGAAACAGATACAGCTCTGAATTGAAGATCGAGTCTTGATAATAATTAAGAACGTTGTCTTCGCGGTTTAGATGGATGGTTTCGCCTGCTTTAAGTTGGCATAGTAACCAAGGGGTATGCTTGATGAAGTCATTGATGTCCGCTTTAAAAGGAATAATGGCGAGATTAGCAGCCGTATCAAACACATCTTTTTCTTCTGATTGAGTGAAAAGCACGATGGTTTCAGCTTTGGTAATTAAATAGCTTTGATGAGCAATGTTCTTAGCGAGTATCGAAAATTCCTGATTACCCGCTGTATCTCGAAGTAGGGTGATCAAGTCATGAAGAGTGTGCTCCATGAGTTCAATAGAGTGTGTAAGGTTTGCTACCTCTTGAATCATGCTTTTTGGATAGTGGGTTCGTCTGAAGTCAAATCGCGCAATGTTGTCTGTGAGTTGCATGAGTGTATTGAGTGGTTGAGATAAGCGATTCGCCACAAACCATACGATGCCGAAACAGATAAACAACATACCAATTGCAACAGCCACTTGCTTATCACGCATAGAGATGAGGTCAGCCAGTAGATCATTGTGTGGTGTCGCTTCTGCCAAATATAGTGTGACATGTTGAGTGAGTTCGACAGGTGTTAACGTTAATGCCCAAGTATTTAAATTGTACTCCACGTTTTTTAGGTTGAGATTAAACTTCTCTTCATCTGAGATAAGGGGCCCTAATACGGATGCTTTCAGAGCTGCCATCTGCTCACGTTTAGGTATACTAAAAAAGCTTGGATCTTGTTCGCTACCCGATAGTTTTCCTACAGGGTGACCACCTAGTTTTGCTTCCTGATTGGTTGGAGGGGCTAGGTTAGGTATTGATAGATCAAGTTGATGCTCGCCAAGAAGGTTAAAGTGTTGGTCGAATAGAGCTAATCGTGTTTGCGGAGAGTAGGCCAGCTTACTGATTTGAGAAGAGAGAGATTTTAGCGTGAAATCGGCACCAACCACATGCTTGCCGTCTGCAGAACGTCTAGAGAGTGTAATACCATGGGTTTGAAGGAAATAGAACTGATAGGGTTCAGAAAGTTGTATTGAACCATCGGGCTTTGCGTTGCGAAACCAAGGTCGAGTCGTGGGGTTAAATTTGCTCTCAGCTTGTACTGTGCTGATCACTTGGTGTGCACCATCTAGAAAATTAATCACGTTTTCGCCGTCTAGATTGGTTGTGCTGACCATCATGGTAGCCTTGGATGGCGCATTGTTTTCAGCTCTTTGTTTAATAGACGTCAAAGGGCGAAAAATTCTGAATTCACCATCATCAGAGCCATAAAACAAAGCCATTAAATTGTTATTCTGTTTGAAGATAATATCGACTGACGCCAACCAAGACTCTTTTTCAATTGAAGCGTTTTGATGATCCACAAACGGGCTTACCGCCATCACATTTAAAGTGGTAACAACAGGCGCAATGGCTTGTTTAAATATCGATTCCAGCTTATCGCGATGTTCGTTACTTACTTCGCGAACGGTACCCAATAACAAATCTTGAGAATGGCGATAGCTTATCGATATCAAAACGGTACCGACCAGCGTCGTCAAAATTAAGAAAAGGCTCGTGATGTGGATACTCAGCGGGTATCGTCTGCGTTTCATCTAACACTCCGGTTTGTTAACTGGTTTAAGTATTGACGAACTTGGGTAGGTTGCAAAAAATTGGTGTAATTTGCGAAATCAAACAGGTTCTTGAGCCAAGGTTCTGCGTTTTTTCGATGCGGGATGGATAAATCTAATCGTTAAACAAGGCTTTACTAACGAAGCTTTATGGTGACGCGTAAATGAAGTGATAATAAACCTTGATGTTTAGATGCTAATTGTCACTTTCAACTGATAAACTGGTCAAATTGTTGCCACGAGGCACTTATTTTCAGAAGAAGGTACAGGAGTGTTTTTTCTGAGAAACGTTTAAAGACCGAGCTAAAAGGGCATTGATTCATGGAACTCAAAGTAGATACTCACACCCACACATACGCCAGTGGTCATGCATACAGCACGCTGATCGAAAACGCAAAATCGGCAAAGCAAAACGGATTAACCATGTTTTGTACTACCGATCATTCAGAGTCAATGCCAGGCGCGCCACACTATTGGTTTTTCAGCAACCAGCGTGTGCTCCCTCGTTTTATTGAAGATGTCGCTATTATTCGAGGTGTCGAGTCAAACATCATGAACACACAGGGTGAAATCGATATTCATCCGAGTGTGGATAAGAACTTGGATTGGGTGATCGCGAGTTTTCATGAGCCAGTATTTCGCCCCTCGGATGTCACTACCCATACAGAAGCATTGTTGAATGTGATTAAAGGCGGCCGAATTGATGCACTTGGTCATTTAGGAAACCCAAATTTTGATTTCGATTTTGAAGCTGTGATTCAATGTGCGGCGGAACATAATGTCGCAATCGAAATTAATAACACCACGCTTAAAGGCAATAGTCGCGTTGGCAGTGTTGATCGTTGTTACGAGATCGCAAGAATTGCTAAAGCGAAAGGTGCGTTTATTACGACAGGTAGCGATGCGCATTTCTGCATAGATGTGGGCGGGTTGGATCTCGTGTCTTCACTACTTGATGAGGTGGGCGTGGATTCGAGCAAGGTTATTACCCATTCACCACTGCAATTCTTAGCTTTTTTGGCATTGCGTGGTCGTCAATCGATTGCCGAGTTTTCGGTATTTGAATGATGGTTTGCCTGGTACTTGTCAGTAATTAGCTAGCTAGTTTGCATTTCGACACAATCAATTTTTGTGCTCGATGGATTTTTGTATACACTAGCCGAAAATAATAAAGTCGAAGTGCCTCAACAACGATGGCGCTATCTTCAAAGACATCGCTTCATCTGGAGAAACAATGAAAACTCGCTCAATCCTTTTATCTGGCTTAATCGCTGCTGCGTTATTGTCTGGCAACGCATTTGCTAATGTCGATCTTAAGAAAAATATGCAAGAAATGAAGCTTGCATTCAAACAAGCGGCTGAAGCTCAAAGCATCGAAGAGATGCAAAAGCCTATAGTACGTATCGACACGTTAGTTGCTGAGCTGAAAACGGGTGTTTACCCAATTGAAAAAGAAGAACACTTCATGGAAGGCTTCAAAAAAATTAGTGTATCAATTGATAGCATTGAGCAGAAGCTAGACCAAGGTGACTTTGAATCTGCACAGCAAGAACTTCGTACTATTGACGGCCTTCGTGAAGAGTATCACGAGAAGCGTAATCCGAGTATTTGGAGCAAGATCTTCGGTTAAACAAACCAAGACTAAAACAAGTAACGTATATAGCGCCGACTTACACCTCCTTCTTGAGAGGACGAAGTAAGGCGGCGTTTTTTATTGCCTATTTTCCCGAAGGCTTACTGCAAAGAAATACGCAATACTTTCTTAGCTCTGATGCTGTAACCGGTTTATAACGAAAAAGAGTGTGCGTTAGCTTCAATTTTTTAACCTGATGTTAATCTTTACGTGTACCTATATTCCAAGTGCCTCATAATAAGGGAAATTTATAAAAATTTGGAATGATGCGCCGAACCTCGTTCAACTTCTCTATGTTACTTGCAACAGCACTAAGCTGGGCATTGGTAACATTAATGCCTGTTATCAATGCTCATGGTAATAGTGCGGGAGTATGGGCGTCGTTATGTACGGTTAATGGCTTTGAACTGGTTCAAATTGAAGAAGGTGAACCAAACACACATAAAGGTAAACCGTGTCCGTTTAGCCATTTTTCCACGTTTCACCAAGATGAACTTCCAACTACACTACTGACAACTCGACTGAGTTCTATTGTCTCTGACAGCTACGCTTTTTTGGCTCTAAGCGAACGCTATACGAGGCAAGCCCCGCGCGGCCCTCCCTTTGATATTTCTTAAACCTAACCCACTAAAATAATTAAAAAATAAAGTATTAAGTAAAGTTAAACATGCTCAGATTACTTTCTGATTTTTCAGAAGGTATGTTTGCATGTGTCAAAGGAAATAATAATGTTGAGAAATGAATCTCAAAGCTCTGCGAAAGCACAAGCGACTTCGCAGTCTACAAGCAGTGAAAAAACGAAAGACCGCAATAAAACTCTCTACTTCCTCACTTGGCGCTGGCACTTCTATGCTGGGTTATTCGTTATCCCGTTTATGTTAATGCTAAGTATTACAGGCTTGGTGATGCTGTTTGATGATGAAATCGAACTCGCATTTCATCACGATGCAATTGAGATTGTTGCATCGGGCGATCCGATCAAGGTGTCTGAACAGCTAGCCTCAGTACAAGTTCAATACCCTCAAGGCTCAGTGACACAATTGGTGCCTAGCAAATCGCCTGAGCTAGCTAACCGCTTTTCTGTATCGCTTGAAGATGGCACTTCCGTTTTCGCCACGGTGAATCAATACACTGGTGAAGTGGTAGGAGAAATCCCGCGCAGCGATAGCCTGTACCAACTGGCGAATGACATTCACGGCACTTTGTTGATTGGTGATTGGGGTGATTACCTAATTGAAGTCGCAATAAGCTTGTCTATTCTGTTACTCATCAGTGGCATTTACTTATGGCTTCCTCGAGATAACGCTAGCCGCGCTGGTTTTCTTAAGCTTCGATTTGGTTCAGGAACGCGTATTTTAATGCGTGATCTGCATGCGAACATCGGTGGAACACTGTCATTCATTCTTCTGTTATTTATTCTTTCGGGATTGTCATGGACAGGTTTTTGGGGCGGTAAGCTAGTGCAAGCATGGAGTACTTTTCCTGCTCAAATGTGGGACGACATTCCTCTGTCTAACGAAACGCATGCTTCTTTAAATCACGGGTCTGAGGAGGAAATGCCTTGGAACCTAGAGCAAACGCCACTGCCTTTGTCTCAAGATAAGCCAGCAGAACACGTCCACCAAGTAGAAGAAGCGTCTGAAGCTCATGATCATTCTAAGATGGGTGAGGATCATTCTCAGCATGTATTATCTGCGAGTAATTTCTCGATTGATGATGTGATAGCAAAAGCTCAATCTCTTGGTTTTACGCAATATAAAGTCAATCTCCCGCGCTCAGAAACGGGTGTTTACACCGTGGCTGCGAATACCATGGGCGGTGACATTATCGATCCAACCCAAGATCGCACGACTCACCTCGACCAATATTCAGGGCGCATCCTAGGAGAGGTGACGTGGCAAGATTACAATTTATTCGCCAAAACCTTAGCCGTGGGTATTTCTCTGCACCAAGGTGATATCAGTATCATCAACAAGCTTCTAAACGCGTTGTTCTGTCTGGCATTCATTTTGGTGTCAGTGACTGGTGGAGTAATGTGGTGGATGCGCAGGCCTTCAGGACAAAGCAAGCTTGGAACACCACCGAAGTTTGGCGATGTTGGACTTTGGAAAGTGGGCTTAGCGACCGTGGTGGTTATTTCAGTACTGTTTCCACTCGCAGGTGCCACCATTGTGACGGCAATGCTACTGGATTGGTTGTTGGTTTCGCGAGTTGAGAAATTCAAGACGGCATTGAGTTAATTGAGACGTAAACGGACTTTCTCGACTTGAGAAAGTCCGTTTTATTAATCAGATGGGTGATTCCTTTGTGAGGAAGACTTTAGACTTGATACAGCTCTAGATTTGATAAAGCTCTAGCGGCAGGCCGTCTGGGTCTGCGAAAAACGTAAATGATCTCCCCGTAAACTCATCAACTCGAATCGGTTCGACTTCAATGCCTTGTTCTTCCAAATAGCTTTTGGCATGTTGAACGTCATCAACACAAAAAGCCAAATGTCTCAGTCCTTGAGCTTCTGGAAAGCTTGGTCTTTCAGGTGCGTCGGGGAAGCTGAATAATTCTATTTGAGCGCCATTAGGCAGAGCTAAGTCAAGCTTGTACGACTGGCGCGCTTCACGATAATTCTCTGCAATCACTTCAAGCTTTAAAACTTCCGTATAAAAGCGTTTAGAGACTTCGTAGTCTGAGCAAATAATGGCGGCGTGGTGTATTCCTTTCAGCATTAGTTTATTTCTCCGGCCAGCTTATCGCTCAAGTGTTCCATTGCGTAATCGATGAACACACGCAATCGAGCAGGCATGTATTTGGTTTGAGCAAACTGCATCGCGATTGCGCCATGGTAGTTACTCTTGATGGTCCAATCTTCTAGCACTTGCACAACAGAACCTTCAGTCAGCGCATCTTGGATTACAAAATCATGGAAAATACCTACACCAAGTCCTTCTTTAACGCCTTTAAGTCGCATCTGTGAGTGGTTTACAGCGTAACGCCCACTGACGGGTACTGTGTGAAATTCATCATCTTTAAGAAAGTCCCAAATGTGGTCTTTGTCTGTTTCGGCAAGATACAAACAATCGTGCTCTGAAAGCTCTGTCGGGTGGTAAGGAGTTCCTTTCGCTTCAAGGTAGTCAGGGCTCGCACACAGTACGAGGTTAGTTTTCCCTAACTCCTTCAAAACCAGGCTCTCGTCGGGTTTATCGGTAAGACGAAACGCGATGTCGATACCTTGACGTAAGATATCGATGTCGCCATCAGCGGCTCTTAACTTAAGTTGAATCTCAGGATATTGATTTAAGAAAGGAACGACAAAGGGTTGTAATACCGAATTCAAGAAGGCTTCCGGCGCTGCTACCGTTATTGAGCCTGCAGGATCTGTATGATCGGACGTCGACAGTTCAACAGCCTGTTGGGCGGCATTTATCATAACGACACTTTGATCGTAAACCAGTTGCCCAGCTTGAGTGATGATTAGGGTACGAGTTGTTCGTTCAAACAGCTTTACTGATAAGGCCTTTTCCAAGCGAGTAATCAACTTACTGAGTGCTGAAGGCGTCACGCCCAGCTGTTTTGCAGCAGCGGTAAAACTTCCTTCGTTTACCACCAAAATGAAGGATGCGAGATCTGGGAGTAGGGCAATCAGTTTTGGGTTGATCATAAGTATCCAATTAAACAAGTTTCAGCGTGAGCGTTATGGCAATTGTGAGTGATTACTTGTTATTTGTGAATCAATTTCATTAATTGCATTAATTACGTAGTCTGATCGGCCTGATCGTTTCATGTGTTTCGATCTCATCTGTATAGCGTCACAGAGGCTATACATTCTGAGGTAAGCGGAGAATCATCACTATATCGTTCTGAGATGAAAAATTGATATTCGATATGAAAGCGAAATTAGAAGGTAATTGATGGAGAGCTTGCGTTAAAAAGAACAACATTGAGGCGTTTATGTGCCCTGTGTCACTAGGATGAACTATTATTCGTGCCTGAGATTCATTAATGTTTTTCCAATTAAAGGGATAATCGAGAAGGGGATGTTCAACTAGAATAGGGGTATAAGTTTTACAGTGTAAATGATCGAATTGAAATCGTTTACATCCCCTACATAATGCGGCGCGCGATGCTGCTGAATAATAATTAGGAAGGAATAGACAATGTCTTCTGCATTTTACCAACAGATTCAAACTCAAATCGAAGAAGTTAAAGAAGAAGGTCTTTACAAGTCTGAGCGCATTATTACTTCTGCTCAAAAAGCAGCGGTTTCTATCTCGACTGGTGAAGAAGTACTAAACTTCTGTGCAAACAACTACTTAGGCCTTGCTAACCACCCTGACCTTATCGAAGCTGCTAAAGACGGTATGGATCAACACGGTTTTGGTATGGCTTCTGTTCGTTTCATCTGTGGTACTCAAGACTCTCACAAAGAACTAGAGCAAAAGCTATCTACGTTTCTTGGTAAAGAAGACACTATCCTTTACACATCTTGTTTTGATGCAAACGCTGGCCTATTCGAAACGATCCTAGGCAAAGAAGACGCAATCATTTCTGATGCTCTAAACCACGCATCTATCATTGATGGTGTTCGTCTATGTAAAGCAATGCGCTTCCGTTACTCGAACAACAACATGGAAGAGCTAGAGCAACAACTTATCGCAGCTAAAGAAGCGGGCGCTCGTCACACGCTTATCGTAACTGACGGTGTGTTCTCAATGGACGGCGTAGTCGCTAACCTTCCTGCTATCTGTGACCTTGCTGACAAGTATGGCGCACTAGTGATGGTTGATGACTCTCACGCAGTTGGCTTCATGGGCGAAAACGGCGCAGGTACTCACGAGTTCCACAACGTTGTTGACCGTATCGACATCATCACAGGTACGCTTGGTAAAGCAATGGGTGGCGCTTCAGGCGGTTACACTTCTGGTAAGAAAGAAGTGATCGACTGGCTACGTCAGCGTTCTCGTCCATACCTATTCTCTAACTCTGTTGCACCTGCAATCGTATCTGCGTCTATCCGCGTTCTAGATCTTCTAGCGGAGTCTGGCGACCTGCGTACTCAACTATGGGAAAATTCTGCTCACTTCCGTACTCGCATGGAAGACGCTGGTTTCACAATGGGTGGTGCTGACCACGCTATCATCCCAATCATGCTTGGTGATGCAAAAGTAGCGGCTGAATTCGCAGAGCGCGCTCTAGAGAAAGGCATCTACGTTGTCGGTTTCTCTTTTCCTGTCGTACCAAAAGGTCAAGCTCGTATCCGTACGCAAATGTCTGCTGCACACTCTCGTGAGCAACTAGACCGCGCAATCGATGCGTTCATCCAAGTTGGTAAAGACATGGGTATCATCTAATTTTAAAGGGGTGCCACGAGCATCCTTTAATTAGATAGAGCAACACCCAATAGAACATATAGATTTTTGATTCTCGCCTTACAGTTAGGCGAGATGAACTGGATAACATTATGAAAATTAAAGCACTTTCTAAGCTTAAGCCTGAAGAAGGCATCTGGATGACCGAGGTTGAAAAACCTGAAATGGGTCATAATGATCTTCTTATCCGCATTAAGAAAACTGCAATTTGTGGTACTGATGTACATATCTATAACTGGGATGAGTGGTCACAAAATACAATCCCAGTACCTATGGTAGTAGGTCACGAATACGTGGGTGAAGTTGTTGGTATTGGCCAAGAAGTTCGTGGTTTTGAAATCGGCGACCGTGTATCTGGCGAAGGTCACATCACATGTGGTCACTGTCGTAACTGTCGTGGTGGCCGTACTCACCTTTGTCGTAACACAACAGGTGTTGGTGTAAACCGCACAGGTGCGTTCTCTGAGTTCCTTGTGATCCCTGCGTTCAACGCATTTAAGATCCCTGCAGGAATCTCTGACGACCTAGCATCAATCTTCGACCCGTTTGGTAATGCAGTTCACACAGCGCTTTCTTTCGACCTAGTAGGCGAAGATGTGCTAATTACGGGTGCTGGCCCAATCGGTATCATGGCTGCAGCTGTTGCTAAGCACGTTGGTGCTCGTCACGTTGTTATCACTGATGTAAACGAATACCGCCTAGATCTCGCTAAAAAAATGGGTGTAACTCGCGCAGTAAACGTGATGGAAGAGAAGCTTGAAGACGTAATGGCTGATCTTGGCATGACTGAAGGCTTCGATGTAGGCCTAGAAATGTCTGGTAACCCATCTGCGTTCAACAGTATGCTGACTAACATGAACCATGGCGGTAAGATCTCTCTACTAGGTATTCCACCATCAGACATGGCAGTAGACTGGAACCAAGTAATCTTTAAAGGCTTGGTTATCAAAGGTATCTACGGTCGTGAAATGTTCGAAACTTGGTACAAGATGGCGTCACTAATCCAGTCAGGCCTAGATCTAACACCAATCATTACTCACCACTACAAAGTGGACGACTTCCAGAAAGGCTTCGACATGATGCGCTCTGGTATGTCAGGTAAAGTAATTCTTGATTGGGAATAAGCTTTAGCTGAGTAACAAGATATTAGAAAGGCGACAGTTTTTACTGTCGCCTTTTTTACATCTCGGAACTCAAGAAAATGGGCGATATGATCAAGGTTCAGTTGCCCATTTTTTACAGCAATGAGTTGTTAACCCAATGCAGCAGCCTGCATGATTAGGCCACAGATGTAAGCGCCGTATGTACCGAGTGCGTAACCAAGTACAGCCATTCGACTTGTATGGTTTATATGTCGAGGAATGTTTCAACAATGTAAAAATTGAATTCATTTTTACAGAGCGATGAGAAATTAAAAATAATGGGTAGATCACATAAATCCTAAAGATCGCCGAGTTTAGCACGCTCTACCTAGTTAGCCGGTGCCCTGTTCGAGCTGTAGGTAAAGGTATGGGCAAAGAAAAAGCGGCATGAGAGCCGCTTTCTGAATTGGTATAGAGAATGGTTAGCTAGAACTTGCTTAGGACTCCTCTTCCTCAAAGCCGTCTGCATAACCTTTTGGCGGTGGTGTCCAGCCACGTTCGGAGCGAGAATGCTTGTCTGAACGGTCTTTTTTCATGTCTTCTTTCATCGCTTCTTCCAGGTGAATGAAGATCTGTCGGTAGTTATTGTCGTAGCGTGGATTTTCTTCGGCTTCAGACCAAGCTTGATAAAGCTTTTCAGATTTACGACTTTCGACACGTTGATACGTTGATTTTTGCTGTTCAACAAAAAATGGATGATGCCCAAGAGAACGCAAGGCTTGTGCGCCCATCTCAAGTGCTGAATGGTACGTTTCTGATTCCACAAAATCGGCGCCGGCTTCTCTTAAGCGATAGCTATGACCACGGTCAAATGCACGCGCCAAGATTTTAACTTTTGGATACGTGTGTTTTACGTACTTCACTAATTCGACGCTAGAATCTTGATTATCGATAGCAACAACAAGCATCGCGGCTTCTTCGATACCCGCGGTATGCAACAAGTCGTGACGAGTAGCATCACCAAAGTAAGATTTAATATTGATGGAGCGTAATAAGTCCACTTGGTTTGCTTGATGATCCAATACTACGGTATTGACGTCATTTGATACCAACAAGCGGTTTACTATCTGACCAAATCGGCCGATGCCTGCAATGATAACGGTACCTTTCTCTTCTATTTTGTCTTCTTCTCGATCGTTCGATTTTTGCTCGTAACGGGGCAGAATGACTTTATCAAACAGAATGAACAGACCAGGAGTTAAGAACATAGAGAGGGCAACAACCAGTGATAGTGTTTGAACAATATCCGCAGGTAATACATGGTTCTGTGCTGAGAAGCTGAGTAGTACAAAACCAAATTCCCCCGCTTGAGCCAAGCTCAATGTAAATAGCCAGCGGTCGCTGTTTTTGATTCTGAAGATTAAAGCCAGTGTAAACAACACCAAGGCTTTCAGCGCCATCACGCCAAGAGTTAAGCCAATGATGAGTGCGAAATCGTTAAATAGAACGCCAAAGTTGATACCTGCGCCTACCGTGATAAAGAACAATCCAAGCAATAACCCTTTAAACGGGTCGATGTTAGATTCCAGTTCGTGCCTGAACTCACTGTTGGCAAGTACCACACCTGCTAAGAAAGTACCTAGGGCAGGCGACAAACCAACAAGGCTCATTAGCGCGGCAATACCAATCACCAACATCAGTGCAGTTGCAGTGAAGATCTCGCGTAAGCCAGAGCTCGCAACAAAACGAAACAGTGGCCGACTTAGATAATGTCCACCGACGACCACAATCGCAATTGAAGCCGTAATAACAAGTCCGTATGCCCAACTTGGCAAACCTGCAACTAAACTGAGTTCATCATGGTGTGCAGCGGTTTGGGCGGCACTTTCTGCCAAAGCAACCAATTCAGGAAGAGCCAACAAAGGGATGAACGCCAGCATTGGGATAACGGCAATATCTTGGAACAAAAGTACCGAGAAAGCGTTTTTACCGCCTTCCGTTTTAGACAGGCCTTTCTCATTGAACGTTTGTAGAACAATGGCTGTCGATGAAAGCGCAAAGATCAAACCGATAGTTAAAGCAATCGTCCAAGGTTGACCAAAGAACTGTGCAATTCCCATCACGATAGCGGTCGTACCACCAACTTGAAGGCCACCAAGCCCCATCAATCGGTTTCTCATCGCCCATAGCATCTTAGGTTCAAGTTCAAGCCCGACTAAGAACAGCATCATCACTACACCGAACTCGGCAAAGTGCTGGATGGTTGTTGTCTCTTCGCCAACCAATCCAATGATGGGACCAATCACAACGCCAGCGATTAAGTAGCCGAGAACTGATCCAAGTCCAAGTCTTTTGGCAATAGGGACCGCAATCACGGCTGCAATTAAATAGATAAATGCTTGTAGAAAGTATCCCGTCATTATTTAACCTCTGCCATCAATTCTTCCACAATATGGTTCAACTTTTCTGCCTTGTTGGCTCTTTTGATGTTGATATCACCTGCAACCAAGGCCTGTAAAAGAGTTCTGTAGCTATCGACATGTTGTTGAATACGGTTTTCTTCTAAAGCGGTACGAGATCCAAAAAGCGCAAAAGGCGCAAGATAGTTCATCCCACATAAAGACGCGGTTTGTTCAATTGGGTGAAGCAGTTCTCGAATAGTGAAGTGGTTGTAGCCATCACTTTGGTAAGCATCCTTTTTACCGCCAGCAGTGATGCAACACAGTAAGCTCTTACCTTGTAACTCGTTGCCATCGGTTCCATAGGCGAAGCCATACTCTAGAACGAGATCTTGCCACTCTTTGAGAATTGCCGGTGTGGAGTACCAATATAAGGGGAACTGAAAAATGATGATGTCATGGTCCAATAGGCGTTTTTGCTCACGATCGATGCTGATCTTGAACGTTGGATATTCGGCATAGAGGTCGACGCACGTGACACCGTCAACGCGTTTTGCTTGCTCAAATAACGGTTTGTTTGCTTCAGAACGATGTTGAGAAGGGTGTGCGAATAGCACTAAAACTCGATTTTTCGACATATAGCCCTCTTTGTATATAAACGAATAATACCTATTGGGATTATAGATATACAATAATAGAAGAATGCTTGAAGAACAACGAATTAGCTAATAGTGATTGTTTTTTCATTATCTCATTTCGTATAGTTTACCTTGTTTTAAGGCACTGTATTGTTTATACAATTCAATACTTCGAAAGGATATGAGCTTGTAAAACTAAATATTCGTTAATAATAAAAGCTAACATTTTTACTTTATGTCACCTTAACGTTAGAACGAAACCATTCGACAACTTTTCATACAATGATAACGAATAAAGGAAAGAGTATGAGTACAGATCTGCGTCAACAATGTGATTTTTTGCTTTCTGGTCACTTAGAACCAACTCCGGCACAAACATTCGCTCAGATGGCTCACTGGTGTGAAACAAATAATGTTACTCACGATAGCTACGGTGATGGCGAGTTTATTGAGAGTTTTGAAAAGAAAGTGGCAGATCTGCTCGGTTATGAAGCGGCTGTGTTTGTTATTACGGGCACCATGAATCAACCGACTGCACTAGAAATTGCGTGCCAAGAGAGAAGAAACCCAGTAGTGGCGATGCATGAATCGAGTCATATTATGCGCCATGAACGCCAAGGGTATCAGCTTCAAAATCGTTTTAGTGTTCTTCCTGTCGGTAACGTATTCCGCACTTGGAATGTCGATGACTTAAAGGCATGGCCTGATGAAATCGCAGCCGCATTATATGAACTGCCGATGCGAGAAATTGGTGGGCAGTTACCCGAATGGGAAGAGCTTGAGGCGATTAAACAGTACTGCAAAGAGCAATCGATTCACCTTCATATGGATGGTGCCCGCTTGTGGGAGTGTGGCGCGTATTACCAAAAGCCATACCGCGAGATTGCTAAGGGGTTCGATAGCGCCTATGTCTCGCTGTATAAAGGTCTCAATGGCCTTGGTGGTTCGCTACTGTTAGGCGATAAAGCTTTTGTAGCGAAGGCATCGGCGTGGATGAAGCGCCAAGGTGGTAACGTGTATCACCGAACGCCTTATGTGGTATCTGCTGCGATGCAGTTTGATGAGCGATTAGAACTGATGCCAGCTCTGTATGAACGCACCAAACAGGTTTATCAAATATTACAAGATTACCCTCAGTTCACCGTTAATCCGCAGCAACCGCAGGTCAATATGCTTCACCTTTATTTACCTGTGAACTACGAAGACGGCATTATTGTGAGAGATAACATAGCGAAGAAACACAAGATTTGGATAGGAAGCCCAGCGATCAGTGAGTTGCCAAACCAATGTAAGATTGAATGGTATGTAGGGGATAACTTACTAAATTTGCCTGATCATGAGCTGATAGACATTCTAGATTTTATTAGCGAAGAGCTGATTTGATCACGGAAGAGTTGAGTTGACTACAGAAGAGCTGACTGAAGAAGAACTGATCTAATTGGAACTGAAATGGATACAGGAAAGAGTTCTTGTATCCATTTATATAGCTAGGATGTCCAGCTCTGTTACATATACTGGTTGATGTACACGTCGACCAAGAACATGAACACTGGAACCGTGCTGAGAAGCCCGAAGAAGACAATTGGCACCCAGTTCTTCATTTTCTTTTTAGGTTGCTCAGGGTTGTTCATAAATTCGGCCTTCAATTAGTTGTAGTTACAGTAGTAGTATTTGTAGCTGTCTAGCTTCGTGGTACTAAAAATCTAAGTGCATGGTATCAAATAAATGGGTTGAGCCCTATGTGGATTTAGAGAACCGTGGTGTGTATCAATCACATAAAATGTAAGTGATTCATAAGCGGTTCATAAAGGTTCAACAATAATGAACCTAATAGAACAAGCACTGCCTTACTCGGCATATAAAACAAATAACGTTCAAAAATTTGGAGAATACAGAATGAAAACAATAGGAAACATTATTTGGTTTCTGTTCGGTGGCGTATTTATGGGGTTAGCTTGGTGGTTCTTCGGACTGCTCGCATTTCTCACTATTGTTGGTATCCCATGGGGGCGAGCGTGTTTTGTTATGGGCAACTTCTCATTCTTCCCATTCGGTCAGGAAGCGATTTCGCGTGATGAACTAACCAATGAAATGGATATCGGTACTAGTCCGCTAGGTGTGATAGGTAATATTATTTGGTTCTTATTTGCAGGTATCTGGTTAGCAATAGGTCACATCATGTCAGCCGTGGCGTGTTTCATTACTATTATCGGTATTCCGTTTGCGATTCAGCACCTTAAGTTAGCGGTTATCTCTTTGGCGCCAATTGGTAAAACGGTTGTCGACAAGCGTGAAGCAGAAGCGGCGCGAGTAAGAAACTACAAAGGTTAAGATTACAGTATCATCTTGATTGAACTGAAAAAGCACATCGCATGATGTGCTTTTTTTATCTCTGGTTCGTTGCTTAAAAAGAAAACCAAGTTCTAAACGTTGTTGAATAGAACCTCTAACCTAAGTGTGAAATTGGCTTCTTCAATGTGCTTATCATAAGGCTCTCTTTCCCATTGGTAGCGAGGGGTTAGTTCATAGAATAACCACTCTTTCCAAACGTTTTGCCGATAAGTCACCGACACTTGTGAATATTCATAGTGGTTGTAAGGTTCGTTGGTTGCCTTGATAGTCGCGCTATATTGGAGAGCTTGATCTTGAGAAAGGTAGTGGTATAACGTCAAGCCCGTACCATATTCCCATCCTTTTAAATCATCGTTATAACCCGCAAAGTTCGACCATCTAGCTAAGAAATCATCACTTAGTGAAAGATCAAAATCGATATCGGTGATCTCTCCTGTCTCTTGCTTATCTTGATAAACACGTTGAGTCAGCCTAACTACGGCATCTGTAGTCAAAGGGTAGGTAAAACGATAGCGAGCTTCGATTCGTGGGCGCAGTGTTGCTTTGATATTGAAACTACTGTAACCCTTGGCATAGGCATCGTAGCGTAAACCTAATGCACTTTCTAATTCTTCTGAGTCGTTAGGGAAGAAATCAAAGAACTCTTCATCGCTGACTGATTCATAGATCAACTTCAACCGCTTACTGACAAAAGGAAGATGTAAACGCGCATTGAGTTTTGTTGAGTAGCCCACGTCACCACCTTCAGAGTAGATGAAATCGTTGTACCAACGGACGGACGTGCCAGCTCTAGCATCTTCTGTAATACGGTCATCAACAAAGAAGCTATCGAACCACAGGGCGGGTTGACAAAATTTACTGTTTAGGAAGTGGTAGGCTTTTTCTAAAGGAGCGTCTTCTAATGGCTGGCTGTGACACTCATTCTGTTCCTCCGCTTTAACAGAGTAGGACATGAGTGAAGCTAATAATGAGGTGCTAACTATCCAACGACTCAATGGAACCTGTTTGTTATTCTATATATCAATAGTTTAACTATAACCAAGCGATTACAACAATGCGACTTTTTAGTGGTTTATCGTGACTTTTGAGGTAGAGGCCGACAAATGAAAACGGACTCAGAAGGTGAGTCCGTTTGTGTTTACATTGATCTGTTTCTAGAACAATATTTGACCGAGCAAGGTCAAAATGTCTTAGTATCTAGATTACATTGCCGCTTCGAAGATTGCTGAAATCTCTTCGTGGGTTGCTTGTTTAGGATTAGTGAAACCACAAGCATCTTTCAGTGCGTTGTCAGAAAGTGTAGGGATGTCTTCAAGCTTCGCACCTAGTTTTGCGATACCTGTTGGGATATTTACGTCGTTTGCTAGTTGAACAATCGCGTTGATCGCTGCTTCTGCACCTTGCTCTGGTGTCATGCCTTCAATATTCACACCCATTGCTTTTGCAACGTCACGTAGACGCTCAGGGCAAACCTGCGCGTTGTAGCGTTGAACGTGTGGAAGCAAGATAGCGTTGCATACGCCGTGTGGAAGGTCGTAGAAACCACCTAGTTGGTGCGCCATCGCGTGAACATAACCAAGAGAAGCATTGTTGAAAGCCATACCTGCCATGAATTGCGCATAAGCCATTTGTTCACGAGCTTCAATATCGTCGCCATGTGCTACGGCTGTTCTCAGGTGTGCTTGTACAAGTTCAATCGCTTTAATTGCTACTGCATCTGTAATTGGTGTTGCTGCGATAGAAACGTAAGCTTCGATTGCGTGTGTTAACGCATCCATACCGGTTGCAGCAGTTAATGATGCAGGTTTAGCAAGCATCAACTCAGGATCGTTTACGGAGATAAGCGGTGTTGTGTGTTTATCAACGATAGCCATTTTAATGTGACGAGCTTCATCGGTAATGATGCAAAAGCGGGTCATCTCAGACGCTGTTCCTGCCGTGGTATTAATCGCAATCAACGGCATCATTGGCTTTTCAGACTGATCAACGCCTTCGTAATCAGCAATCTTGCCACCGTTAGAAGCAACCAGTGCGATACCTTTTGCGCAGTCATGCGGAGAGCCACCACCAAGAGACACAACAAAATCACAATCATTGTCTGTAAGCAGTTCAAGGCCATCATTAACGTTGGTGATGGTAGGGTTTGGTTGAGTGCCATCGAAGACAACAGCTTCAACACCACGTTGGTTAAGAAGATCTTGGACCTGCTTTACCACACCAATTTGGTTCAGGATTTTATCGGTAACAATAAGCCCTTTTTTAAAGCCTTGAGACTGAATGCTATCAGCAGCATCTTTCAAACAGCCTGTGCCCATGAAGTTGATTGTAGGGATGTAGAATGCACTAGACATTGGAAAACTCCGTTAATTATGATTTTTGGTTTCTTTTATGTTGTCGGTAATCAGAAGGGAGTCTTTTGATCTGAGATAAGTTTGAGCCCGAACTACCACTTTGTAATTATGTGGTGTGATAGGGCTCATATAGCAATCGTTTTTATGGTTTTATGGTTTTATGGTTTTATTGTGTGTTTATTATCAACATCGAAAAGCTGAATTTTGGTAGATATGCAGGGATATTGATGAATAATGTGGCGAAAAATACACATTATCGTCTTGGTTCATCTTCGTTAGAAAGGATTATTTCAAGTTCAGGCTGGGTTAGACTGTGTGTAGGTTCTGCTTCTGAAATTTCATTTTCTTCTGGCTCTTTATCATAGTATTTAACAAGAAAAGGAGTAAGCATGATAGATGACGGTAAGAAGTGCTTCATAATACCTCCGGGTATTTGAGTGTATTTATTGTATGGTATTGGTTTAATATGTGGCAAAATTTGCGATACATCATGACTTGTTGCTTGTTTTCTATAAATTCTTAGAACTATATTCAGGCTCACAAAAATGGTAGTAGAATGAACACTTAGCCTTTGAGGCTAAGAAAGAACAAAAATAACACGGCTAGATAGCGCGAATAATAGGACAGATAATGAAGTACGATTGGATATTCTTTGATGCAGATGAAACCTTGTTCCATTTTGATGCTTATCAAGGAATGAAGCTGATGTTTTCTCGTTTTGGGGTGGATTTCAGCGAGCAAGATTATTCGGCTTACCAAAAGGTTAATTTACCACTTTGGGTTGATTACCAAGATGGTCGTATTACCGCAGACCAACTGAAACACACCCGCTTCGAAAGCTGGGCCGAGAAACTAGAGACAACAACGGCTGCTTTAAACAGTGCATTTTTAACAGCGATGGCAGACATCTGTTCATTATTACCGGGTGCACAAGAGTTGATGGAGTCTTTAAAAGGCAAAGTGAATATGGGCATCATTACTAACGGTTTTACAGAGCTGCAGTCAATCCGTTTAGAGCGCACCGGAATGACAGATTACTTTGATCACGTGATTATTTCTGAAGAGGTTGGGGTAGCCAAACCGGACGCCCAGATTTTTGAATATGCACATAAGCTGGTGGGATTTCCATCCAAGCAAAGAGTGTTGATGGTTGGAGATAACCCGCATTCAGATATTCTAGGTGGGCTAGATTTTGGTATCGAGACTTGTTGGTTAAACAGCCAAGAAAAGGCAATACCTGCGGGTATTAACCCTCATTATCAAGTTAAGTCACTGGCTGACTTACAAGCGCTTTTATTGGCTTAGGCAATAACAACTAGCACCAACGAATACGCAATAACAAATAGTTTATTTCGTAAATTGCTCAATATTCGGAAGTCGCTTAAGTTTTCGCAAATTAATAACCGATGGCCGAGTACGAAAATGTACTCGGCCAAATATTTTAAACTTGGTTTAGCTTACAGAGTGATGACCACAAACAGATAAAGGAAGAGGCGTGCTGAAATCTCATCGTTATAGCTGCTACGGTATTATCGCCATTTTATTGTGGAGCTGCTTGATTGCTCTGTCTCGTAGTGTGTCAGAACAGCTTGGTCCAGTTGGTGGTGCAGCCAGTCTTTACACTGTGAGTGCGCTGTTGTTAGTGTGTGTGATGGGGTTACCAAAACTGTCACGCTTCTCTAAGTCTTACCTACTGATCGGTGGCGCGCTGTTTGTTTGCTATGAGATTTTCTTGGCTCTTGCTTTGGGAATGGCGAACAGTCGACATCAGGCAATAGAAATGGCCGTTATCAACTATTTATGGCCAGCACTGACGGTGTTATTTGCGGTGCTACTGAGCGATAAGAAGATTAACTGGTTGGTTTATCCAAGTATCTTCTTGGCATTTTTTGGGGTGGCTTGGAGCATCAGTGGTGATCAAGGTCTTTCTGTCGACCAAATTGCAGCCAACATTGCGACCAACCCAAAAACTTATTCAATGGCGTTCTTTGGTGCGATTATTTGGGCTGTTTATTGTAATTACACCCAGCGCGTTGCGAAAGGGCAGAATGCGATTGTGCTGTTCTTTATCGCTACGGCGGTCACTCTGTGGATTAAATACGCACTGAGTGATGAAACCGGTATGGTAATGACAACCAGTGCTGCAATTGATTTAGCATTAGCTGGCGCTTGTATGGGCGCAGGCTATGCACTTTGGAACACGGCGATTCTTGGTGGCAACATGGTGTTTTTGGCAACCATGTCGTACTTTACGCCAATCTTCGCGACGCTACTTTCCTCGGTGATTTTGGGCTTGTCATTGACTATGACGTTTTGGCAGGGCGTATGTATGGTAACGATTGGCTCTTTAGCTTGCTGGTGGGTAACAAGAGAAAAACCGACGGCAAAGGCGTCGGCTTCTAAAAAGGTTCAATCTCAGTCTTAATTTGCGCTTATGTCCCAGCGTCATTTGCTAGGTGAAAGCTTAGCTCGCGACATTGAGGTTCAGTTGCAGCTCATAAGGCATTTTAGATAAGCGTCGCTTAAGTTGGCGGCGCGTACGTTCTATATCATCGACCGCAATGGCTTGTTGGTTGTTGGTATGGATATCAACGTTAATTCTTAGCTCCGGCCCAACCTTTGTTACACCGATTAGCTCTAAATCTTGCTCTGCATCTTTGTCTACAGCGATAACGTTTTTATCTACCGTGTCACAAATATCTTTGGTTGCCGACATCATAAGCAGTTCACGCATTGCTTCTCTTAGCATATCGAAAGGTACTTTGATGAAGTAGAAAGACATCAGCAACATCATCGTTGGATCAGCATATACTGCGTACTCTGCTAGCGGAGAAAAAGTAATTAACCAAGCCGCCACGAAACCTGCCGTTACCGCTACACTCAACAGTGTATCCATTTGCCACTGCTTAGATTCAGCTTGAATCAGACCAGAAGAAATACGCTTACTTTTATTGGCGATGTACCACCAAGCGTAACCACAACCCAATACGTTGAAAATACCAAACAGAGTCGCGATAGAAGCATCGACTTCACGACCACCTGTCATCAAAGCACCGATCGCTGAATACAATGAGTAACCAACCACAAGCAGAATAACAATGGCTTTAATTGCGATAACAATCGGTTCGATGATCGCTCGACCAAACGGGAACTCTGTGTCTGAAGGGCGATTAATGTATTTTGAGGCAGCTAGTGACAATAAAGTTAACAGTAAGCTAATGAGAGAATAGACACCGTCAAATACTATGACTAGAGAGCCGACGAGAAGGCCTAATACCAGTCCACCGGTGGCGAAGCCTGATGCTAAAAGGGCTGAGAACAAGAGTACTCCGTTTTCGTTTTGGCTTTTCCTGTCACACATAATATTTTCCAGATGTTTTTGATAACTTCATTGTTCTAACATTGAGTTGGCTTTACAAACTTTATCTGATGATGGTTATATGCATTATTTAGTTTTAATAAATAAATCTATAATATTCATATATTTAGTTTTATTTTTAGGTGTCACTAAAATTGACGATGACTGTTTTTGGAGTAAAGTGTGCAAGCGAAATAGGATGGTTTATCATTAGTTAAATATATCTGTTGTTGTGCATTTTATAGATGTGTGAATTTGAACTGCTATTACCAAGGAGTAGGTGCATATGAAGTTTGACGATATCAGTGATAACGAGTTGTGGGTGATTGCTAACCCGATCATGGATAATCTGATGGAAGGTTCAACCAAAATTGACCATGATCTGCATTGCAGGGACTTTACTCAGCGAATGAAAGATATTGTTACGCCAGATTACTTAGAAAAGGTGTGCCATCATTATCAACATAGCAATGGCTTTTTTGCTGAGCGTGAGCCTGTCGCGCTGTTTAGACGTTCCGATTCAATTGCCTTTGTTTGGAAGCAAGCATACACGATTGCTAGAGGCGAATTTGTGGCTGAAATGGTGCTGGTAGAAGAAGACGGTCGCTACTTGGTAGACCATGTGATGGTTTTCTAATCTAGGAAGTCTATGATCGTTTTGCATCGATTTGGAAATCACCTGTTTAGATATTAACCGTTAGAAATCAAACAAGTAGTCGCTGAGCTGGTCGGCTAACCAATTCATTCCTGGATGTTCAGCCATCCCTGCTGCTGTAAACATGCAGTAATCCTCTTGCGTCAAGCCGTAAGTGTGCTTGATCACCGCTAATTCCTGCTCGCGCAATAAATGACGAATTAATGGTTCAGGCATTACGCCCCAAGCTTCTTCTCGTAAGATTGTATCTAGCATAAAGTCAAAGCTAGAGAAGCCGATGTAACGGCGAGAGAATGGCTCAAGCTCAGGATTATCCTTTTCGTTAAGGTAAACCATGGTCGCTTGCATTGAATTTCTCAATACTTCATCAGAAACACGTCGCATCGCACTCAGATCATGCCCTTTCTTACACACAGACATCATTCGAATTTTACCGAGTGGATTGTAGATAATCCTTGGATCGTCAACACGTTCGTAATCGACACCAAATGCGAAGTCGACTTGTTGGGTTTCAACGAGGTTAGCTAAGTCGCCGCTCGACGCGAGAACGAAGTTGAATGAAGTCGACGGGTACTTGTTGTTTAAGGTATGAGATAAGTCCTGCCACATCTCATCGGGTAGGGAATCATCTCGTGCAATCCAAATCTCTGCGTTGAATTCGCCCGAGACATGCAGGCAGGTTTGTTTAATACGCGCAGCCGTTACTAACATGCCTTCGCAGTCTTTGTAGATGGCTTTACCTGCTTCAGAGAGTTCAACGTGGTTTCCGCTGCGCACGAACAGTTCGACATCTAACTCTTTTTCCAAGGCTTTAATCGACATACTGAGTTTGGTTCGGTTGCATTCAAGCTGTCGCGCTGCTTCAGATACTGACCCTAAATCAGCAACAGAACAAAAGGCTTGGACTTGAGAAAGGTTCATTTCATTTCCATATTGAGCGGGTGTCGGTGCATATTATCTGAATATTGTGCTGACTATCTTAGAAATAGTCCATCTTTGCATGATAACTCTATGACGAATTGACTAATTTGGTTTACTCTGGAGAAGTTCCGAACCTACAAGAAGTAAAGATGGAGGCCATGATGGCGAAACAATGGGACGAATACGCCGTTGATTGGGATAAAGATCCCGCGACCGCAGTATTCGCACAGTCCGTATTTGACCAGTTAACACAGCTCGTTAATTTGAACGGAACCCGTGTCCTTGATTTTGGTTGTGGTACAGGACTACTCAGCCAGAAAATATCTCCTTTAGCAAAAGAGATCATCGCACTTGATATCTCCGAAGGGATGATTGAAGAGTTAGATAAGAAAGAGTTACCCAACGTTGAACCTGTTGTTGATCTTTTATCGCGGGGACTTGCAGCGCAGCATCCAGCATTCAGAAACCAGTTTGACGTAGTGGTAGCTTCTTCGGTGTGTGGTTTTATCCCTAACTTACAAGACACAGTCAGTCTTATTTACACGTTGCTTGAAAACGATGGCACGTTTGTACACTGGGATTGGTACTTAGACAATGACAGTGATGATTATGGCGTTAGCCAACAGCGCTCTGAAAACGTATTAAGTGCAGCCGGTTTTTCAGTTGTCGAAGTATCAACACCGTTCTCGATTGATACGCCACAAGGTACTTTGAAAGTATTGATGGGTGTTGGACGAAAACAAGCACTTCCTCATCTGTAATAGAGAATACATCTTGAGCTAGCATTCAGAGTACTCCTTCAAACACTAAACCCACATTAACGACTTAAGGTCAGTGATGTGGGTTTTCTATTTTTAGTCGTTTGTGTTCCAAACAGGCGAGCTAGTGAGTGCTTTTTAATATCTTCACTACCACTACCACTACCAACGGCAATACTGATTTCCTCTTTCCCATTTTGATCATAGATAAGTTAGTTTCCGACAAGTAATAAACTGGTAGTTTCCATTTTGGAAATGTATCGTTGACTACATTTCATTAGTGGAAATGCGGCTGTGAGATATAAAATAAGCCCATAATAAGTTTAAGGGTTTCATCATGAGCCACCAATCTGCGTCATCTACTTCTTCACCACTTTCAGATCAACAACAACGCTTTAGCAATATCATTTCAGATGCCAACCTGTCTCCAAAACAGAAGTCGAGCTATCTTGCTTTAGAAGCCGAAGCCAGCCTGCCGTATATGCCGGTAAGCAACGAAGTAGAGGAAGCCTTACAACAAGGTGTGCTATGTGACATGTTTGAAGGCCACGCTCCATTTAAGCCGCGCTATGTACTTCCAGACTATTCTAAATACTTACATCAAGGCTCAGAGTATTTAGAGCTTAGCGCGGCAACCAATTTTGATGAAGCGTTGAACATGCTTACCATTATCTACCATCACGTTCCATCTGTGACGTCGATTCCGGTCTACCTAGGACAGCTGGATGATGTATTGATGCCTTTTGTTGGTGACCTAACCGATGAACAGGTATATCAAAAACTTAAGCTGTTCTGGATCATGTTGGATCGCACGCTTCCTGATGCGTTCATGCACGTTAATATCGGTCCAACAGACAACGTTGTGTGCCGTACGATTTTGCGCGTAGATGCTGAACTGAAGCAGATCGCACCAAACCTAACCTTTATGTACGACCCTGCTGTGACCCCTGACGATCTACTTCGTCATGCGGCAAGCAATATCTGCGAGTGCGGTAAACCACATATCGCAAACTATCCAGCGCATGCCGAGGCTTACGGCGACAAGCGTTTTGGTATTGTGAGCTGCTATAACTCTTTGCCTCTAGCGGGTGGTTCAAACACCTTGGTGCGTGTGAACCTTAAGCAAGTGGCGTTGAAGTCTGAGGATAGTGCTGATTTCTTACGACAAGTATTGCCGAATTACAGTGGCAAAATGGTTGAACTGATGAACGCACGTAGCCGCTTCTTGCATGAAGAGTCTCACTTTTTTAAAGGCTTCCTGGCCAAAGAAGGCCTTATTGAAGAAGACCGATTTGCGCCAATGTTTGGCATTTATGGCATGGCTGAAGCGGTAAACATTCTGTTGGAAAAAGAAGGTAAAGCAGGGCGCTATGGTCACGATGAACAAGCTAATCAACTTGGTCACCGCATTTCTGAAAAGCTGGCTGAGATCGTTGAAAGCTCTGAAGTGAAGTATGGGCTTGAGGGTAAAGCTTTGCTGCATGCTCAAGGCGGTATTAGTTTAGATGAAGATGTGACTCCGGGTGTGCGTATTCCTTATGGCACCGAACCTGACCCAGTCTCTTACGTTCGCGCTACCGCGGGTCACCATAAGTTCTACACCTCGGGTATCAGTGACATTCTTACCATCGACGAAACAGTGAAATCTAATCCTGAAGCGATGTTCAATTTGTGCAAAGGGGCGATTCAAGCGGGTTACCGTGAGTTTACGGCTAACGTCGCGTCAAATGATCTGGTTCGCGTGACAGGTTATATGGTCAAGCTATCTGATATTGCAAAATATGATGAGCAAGGTTCACGTACCAATACCACATTCTTAGGTGCTGAAGCGGCTAAAAACACGGGCATTCTTGAGCGCAAACCACGAGTAGCGAGTTTAGAGATGTCACCGACGTACGCTTAATACTTAAGCGTACGTATGACAGTGAGCTTAAGTATCGTATTAATACTATGAATAATAAAAGTTTCTGATCTAATGACTCAAATGGCTAGGGTTAAAAATAATAAGACAGAAAAACAAGCGAAGGTCAGCCGTGTGCTGACCTTTTCTTGTGTTGACGGACCGGGAAATCGCTTGGTGCTGTTTCTGCAAGGTTGTAATTTTGATTGTATTACTTGTCATAATCCACACACCATCAATCATTGCAACCATTGTGGAGGCTGCGTTAGTGGCTGCCCAAGTGGCGCACTATTTTTGACTAAAGGTAAAGTTGTGTGGGACCTGGCAGCCTGTACAAATTGCGATCAGTGCATCGATATCTGCGCTCATAAGTCGAGTCCGAAAATTACCACAATGACGGTCTCTGAGATTCTTACTCTCGTTAAACATAACGCATTCTTTCTGAGCGGTATCACTGTCTCTGGCGGTGAGGCGACGATGCAACTGCCGTTTATTATCGAGCTGTTCCAAGCAATTAAAAGTGATCAGCAATTAGCACACCTTACGTGCTTTATTGATAGTAATGGTTCGTTACCAATACAAGGTTGGGAAAGAGTATTACCATACCTTGATGGTGCGATGATTGACTTAAAATCATGGCAATCGGAAACGCATCAATGGCTTGTCGGAAGAGGCAACCATCGAGTATTCAAAGCCATTAACTACCTTGCTGAGAAAGGCAAACTGCATGAAGTTAGGTTGTTGCATATCCCAAATAAAAGCGATCTCGAAGATGAAATTGAACAGGTGGGATGTTACTTGAAGGTGCTGCCTAGTGATGTTGGAATTCGACTGAATGCGTTTCAACATCATGGCGTGATTGGCGAAGCGTTAGATTGGCCGACATGCACCGAACAACAGATGCAGAGCTTTCACGATAAGCTCTACACCATAGTTCAAAGGCCGATACAAACCCCTGGGGTATATACCTAATTCTTTTGAAGCCCGCTTTCACAAAAGGAGTTAGCTTGTTAGAGTTGCTTCCAGTTAATACCTAGGCTTCTAAGAACAAGTCACACAACCATTTGATCGCTTGGTCATTCATGTTGGGTTTGTTCCATACCAAGCTATACGCCACCTTACCGTAATCAAAAGGCAAGGGCTTGCTCACTAAACCTTGAGCTTGTTTAGCTTGTTCAGCCCACTGCTTAGAACAAGTGAACAAGAAAGGTGTGTGATGGCACAGCACAGCCGCAGCACCAAAATCTGCTACCGATATCGCCATCTCTCGTGGTTTATGGCATTGAACCAGGTTTTGCTCAAAGTAAGGCTTGGAGAGTTCATTATCTAAGATCCCAATATGCTTATAATCTAAATAACCTTCAACGGTCAGGTCCCGCTGAGCGAGAGGGTGGTGTGCGCCCATTAAACATACCATTTCGTCTGGAAGAATTGTTTCCCAAACCAGTTCTTTGTTATCTGTTGGGGGCTGGGAAATATCATGAGGTAACAAGATCAAGTTTACCTTGCCACTAAGCAGAGCATCGAAGCCGAGTTGTTGCTTGGAGTAGATATTGAGCTTAGCCTTGGGGGCGAGTTCGGTGGTGATTTTGCTGATCTTAGAGGCGAAAACTTCAAAGGTACTTTCACGCATCGACAGCGAAAAGCTACCTTGGTATTTTTGAGGTGAAAAACTTTTTTGATGAAGCAATCCATTCATACTTGAAAGGATCGCGTGAACAGTCGGAGCTATCTGCAATGCAAATGGTGTCGGGATCAGTTTGGTGCCATCTCGGTAAAACAGTTCGTCATTTAGAATGTCGCGTAGTTGAGATAAGGTTTTGCTTACACTCGAAGGGCTTACACAGAGTTGCTCTGAGGTTTGCGTGACGCTGTGGGTATTTAGCATAATATGAAGCGCAGTGAGGTGCTTAAGGCTCACTCTAGATAAGTGTAAATAATCCATTTGTGACTCACGCATTAAGAATGGCTTGTGATTTTGCTTAATCCACACAATCACACAAGCCAAATTAGATAAAGGTTATTAACGAGCTAATTTATGGTGAGCTCGTGAAAAGTGGCCAGCGCAAAACGCACCGACAATCGATAGCTCACCCGCCAGACACAGTGCAGCACATACCTCAGCGAGGGCTTGTGATTTACCATTGCCGTGAAGACCAAGTAAATCGAGACACGCCTTTTGACTTGGCAGGCAAGTACCGCCGCCCACTGTTCCTAACATTAAATTAGGCAGTGTTACGCTCGCGTACAAACCGCCTTCTTTGTTGATTTCCATACGAGTCATGCCTATTGCTGATTCAGCAACACACGCTGCGTCTTGGCCACAAGCAATGTAGAGAGCAGCTAGTGCATTGGCATAATGGGCATTAATGCCGATAGTGCCGCTCAAAGCACCGCCGACAGTGGTCATCTGGCCAAACTGAACCATCTTCTGTGGCGTGGTATGTAGGTACTTAGCAACCAATTCTGGGGATATATTCACCTCAGCGGTGACTTTTTTGCCACGAACGCTTCGTAAGGTTTGTGTATTGGCTTTCTTGTCGCCTGATAAATTGCCATCGAGAAAGGCATGATCAGGCTTAACTGGCGTATTTTCTATGATGTACTCAAATACGGCATTGGTCGCGATAGTCACCATATTTTGACCAGAGGCATCTCCAGTTAGAAATTCAAACACCAAGTAAACATGGTTACCCTCGATGTTGATATTGATGTCGGTAAGTTTGCCGTGTGAGGTTGTCGATTCCGCCAAGGTTTTAAATTGGTCATATTGTGTCACGGCCCAAGCCACAAACTGCCCGGCTTCAACTAACCCTTGGAATGCAAAGCCTGGGGTACGAGTGACGCCTTCGTTTAACAACATTGCACTTGCGCCACCACAAGCGGTAATCAGCTTTGAGCCACGGTTATAAGATGCAACAAGTGCAGCTTCAGTTGTTGCTAGCGGTACCAGGTAGTCACCCTCAGCGAATAAGCCATTGACTCTTAGTGGACCAGATATACCAACAGGGATTTTCACTGTTCCAATAAAGTGCTCGATGTTTTTTTCGTAGGCTTGGAATTGACTTTGCGTATGCGGGTCGAGTAGCTCTTGTTGTGATTCTGAATTATTGAGAGCAGCCCAACGGCGCGTTAGATTCTTTTCTGTCAGGTACGGGCTCGGAGTCAGTTTATTCACTGGCTTTTCAAAATGAGGTTGAAGCTTTTTTTCTAATTCGTCTGCGGAGATGTCGCCCCCTAAAATAGAAACATAGTCACGGCGATGCAGATTTAGTTTTGGCATAAATAGTATGAAGTAAAGTTTGCGCAGCAAAATTGATTTGCGCTGATTCTACCGAGTAATAAGCCAGAAACAAGCATCTGATATAATGAGTTACAGTTTGTGTGGTTGTGATGACAAAAAGGAGCTAATGATGGCTCAAAAAATGGCCTTTGAGACGTTATTCTAAATATGGATGTCGAGAAGACTACCGATGGCTTCATTTTGACGGTCAATCACGCTGGCTCCCACACGGTTGTAATTTGCACTTTGTGTCAGTTTTAAGATTGCATCGTTTGACGAGGTAATGGGATCAGCTTCTTTCTCTTTAAAAGAAATGGATTGGTCAGGTTCTACTTGATTAAAGCTCAAGTCGCTACCTTGGATTTGGTCGTCGGGGTTGGATGTGTGTTGAGAGGCTTGGTTGAGTTCGAGCGCTGCTTCTTCAGCCATATTGGTTGACTGCTGAATGATGGCATAACCAGATTGAATTCCCGATATCGACATAGCAGAACCTTTAATTGACATACGGACTAAGTCTAGGTGGACGATATATTGAGCGCAATGATGATTTGATAAAACTTACTATGAAACGATGAACTTGAGCTAAAATAGTGACGGGTGTCTACTAATTGAACAGGTCATTTAGCGCGTTTAGCTCTTCATCAGTCAGAAGAGATGGCTTATCCAGCTCAAGACTTCCGTCGATCTCGCCTTGAAGCGCTTTAAGTTGTTGAGGATTGAGAAGCTGTATTTGCTCCTTAAACGCTTCAAATTGTTGTGTATTCATAGTGTGACCTTTGTTCAAATCCATATGCTCTATAGAGCATAGCCTACTGATTCGGAAAATCAAACAAGATTAAGTGAATATTAAATGAAGTTTGATAGTTCCCAAAACTAAGACAACTATAAATTGCTTTGGTCATTTTTTGTCCGAGAAATGTTAGGCAAAGTTATGGCTTGGTCAATCAATGTCAGAAAATTCCCACAATGTAAAAATCTCCTCAGCCCTTATTGCATAAGGTCGCGTAATAGTTTGTCTTGCCTCCTTATCGGTATGGGTAGAGTGAGTTTTTGCTATTGATAGAACAATGTACAAATAAAAGGGTGGTTAATAATTGCTCGATCTTGGCTATCTTTTTGTTTTTACAGTATTTTGTTTATTTCTCAAGACGCGCCTGTGTCGAGCGACTTATCAATCTTAACTTTTACCGCAAATTTGGTCGCTAAGGTATGGAGTTCTGGAAGCATTCGATAAATCAAATGAAGCTGTTGTAAGACCATTCTGACAGAGCTTTCATCTTCTTCTCGCCATTCACTTAAACGCTGATCAAGCTCAGGGTCGTAAGAATTTTTCACTTCACACTGTTCTTGATGAGAATAGAGCTGATCATTGAGAGCGTTGAGATGCTCATGTATGACACGGTGTGCGTCCAATACCAGTTTGTGTGTGGCTTCGTCATCGATACGAGTCCGATGGGCACCGAGTGCTGAAATATAGCTTAGTAAAGCATGATTGAGCGTAAGGAATCGAAAGCTCTCATCTTCTGAGGTGCGATATTTGCCGGGCTCAACCAACATGCTGCTGATGGCCACTGTTAGGTTCGCATCGTTATTGTGTGCGCTGCGACGTGCAATACGGTAATTTAGCGTGTCTTTTTTACCTACACGGTACTGACCAATGATTTGAGCCAGGTAGTTTTTATTTGAAGCGAGGGCGTCTGCCATGACTTTATGTAATCGCTTTGATTGCCAGTCTGGTAATACGTAGATCACAGCGAGTACGGCGAGAGCACAACCTATAAAGGTGTCAGCTAATCTTGGAAGTACAACGGCGAAGCCTTCTCCAAGTTGATTAAAACAGAATAATACCAATAAGGTAATGAAGCCCGTTGCGAAGCCATAGTTATTAATGCGGAATGCAAAGAACATCACGCCACTAATGACAATGAAAACCAATTGGCTCTCTTGGGAAGGGAAGAAAGTCAGTAACGGAACCCCAATGAGTAAACCTGCTACCGTGCCAATGACACGGGCGGTCAGTTTTTGTCGAGTTGCGCTGTAGTTTGGCTGACAAACGAACAGCGTCGTGAGTAGAATCCAATAACCACGTTCAATATTAAAACCTTGGATGATTCCGTAACCGAGTGTGAGCGTAATAGCCATGCGGATTGCGTGGCGAAATAGCATGGAGTCGGTATGCAGATTGGCTCTGATCTTTTGCCACATTGCTGTCAAAGTATGTGGGTTCGTATCGTCTAACACACCTTCTTCTAGTTTTTCGGCATCTGGATTACTGATATTCGATAGCTGTTTTTCAACGGTAGCTAGGTTGTTGAATAGATAATTCAATTGGTTTAACAGTGGCTTCCATTCTGGCTTGTTCTGTTGCTGTAAATGATTCAGTGAAGACATCAATTCATCAAGTGCCAGTACAGATTTGTCGCCATGTTGATATTCAGCACCAACTTTTAATGACGCCGCAACTTCTTTACAGGCCGCAGCTTGAGCTTCGAGCAGGTATTTGAAGCGAAACAGAACATCAGAACGTTCGAAATGTTTAGCTAGCTCTTGATAGCGATAGTGGCTTGAACTGACACGTTCATGAATATCTTGCGCGATGAAATAGGTGTTTAGGAACCGGTCACTTGGGCCATCAATGTGCCCTCGCTTGGAACGGTTAAGCAACGTTGCTTTGCACATGTTTAGTGCATTAACGGTGCTGGCATTCAACTTAGCTTCAATTATACGGTGTGGCTGTGGGATAAGGTCAGACACAGGATAGAATAGCTCCGCCTTTGATCCCATATAGGTGCCAATTTGATCAAATACGGTAGCAAGGTTCTGTTGCACGGGTTGCATTGGCCAGACAATTTGCCAAATCATTGACATGAAGTAGTACCAAGCTGCCCCTGTTAATAGCAGCAAAGGCTGAAACCATAGGTTGGTACTTTCGTGAGCGCCAAGCATGGTGTAGATAGCGACCAACAGCGAGCCAAACGCGATGCTGGCGTATTTAGGGCCAATCGCTCCGAGTATGATGAAAGAGAAGGTTGAAACGAAAAGCCCTATCGCGAACAGCCAAGGTGTATCGAAAAGAATCTCAATAGAGAAGGCTGCAACAGCGAAACAGATAAAGGTCAATGTGAGTGCTTTCAATCGACCAGTAAAGCTGTCATCACTTTCCGCTAGAGCAGCAGCAATGACGCCTAAAATAAGTGGGGTGATGAGTGTGTTTTGTCCATAATACCAAGCAGGCACCACAACACCGAGTAGGGTGATGAGAATTAATACGCTGTAATTTATGGTTTTATTCGCCCAATAGAGGCGTAATTTGGCAGAAAAGTCCACAGTCGCTCACTTGACACACTAAAACCATAATCCTAACAGAAATCAAGCACAAGAATTTGATACTTATCCATAATTGTCCCTAGATGGTCATGAAAGCGTCGATAAGATATGAGATATTATTAATTCTGATTGCATCATGATATAAATTCAATATTCCCAATTAAGAGCACGCTCCAATGCAGCTAAGCGCTAACAAGACTGCACAGTTTTTTATTCAAAATGAGTATCATCAGGTCGAACTTGATGGTCCACGCCTACTGTTGTCTTCAGTGGGTAGTGAAGAACGTATCCCGTTTACTATTTGGAGTGGCAAGATCGCGATAAAGCGCGGCTTGTTTTGGGGATCGTTGCAGTTTTTTGCTAACCAACAAGATGGCAAACAGCGCAGCTGGTTAGTGCAAGGGCTACCTTGGGATCAGTGTCGTCAGTTTGCTCGAGCCTCCGTTGCCGCTTATCAAAAATGGCATGACACTCAATGTGAACAACTCGCGGAACACGTCCCTCAATGGGAAGCTGAATTAACTCGTTTGGAGCAACTTCCTGCTTTCTTGCCGCATTCCAAGGTCAATACTTGGGTTGAAATGGTCAATTCAAGTTTAGAAAATATGACGATGACGCTAGAAGAAGCGGCTCAGCGTATGCCAAACCGATTTGCTCGTATGCAGCCATGGTTGTTAGAAACCGAGATTAAACAAGCTGAACGAAATCAACAGTGGCTAGAAACTGAAAGGAAGAACTGGGAAGTGCTGTTTGCACAATGTGAGTCATCACCGTTGAATTTGTCTCAGCAATACGCGGTTTTGATGAACGACGACCATAACCTCATTCTTGCTGGTGCAGGGTCAGGTAAAACTAGCGTTCTGACGGCTCGTGTTGCTTATTTATTGCAAAGCCATCAGGCTCAAGCTGAAGAGATTCTATTGCTTGCATTTGGTCGAGAAGCGGCTGACGAAATGAAACAGCGTCTCGATAGCAAAATTGGCTTATCAGCTGAAAAAGTTCAAGTCAGCACTTTCCATCAATTAGGTTTGAAGATACTGAATCAAGTAGAAACCGAACGCGTTGTTATTTCTCCTCTCGCGCTAGACAATAATCAACGCCAAGCATGGTGCATTGATTGGTTGAAGAAGCACTGGATGACGCCGACCAACTTCAAGCGTTGGCAAAAACACCTGTCTAAATGGCCAATCGCGTATTTGACCGGAGATGATGAACTTGGTAGTCATGTATCGAACCTTAAGTTAATCGGTTGGCTCGAAAAACAACTTGAGCAGTTAAACGCGTCGGGCTTATCGAAGAAAGAAGTCCAGCAACAGTTAATCGATCATCGGGATTACACGCGCTTAAACAGTGAACTTTCATTGTGCTGGCCGTGTGTCATCGCATGGCAGAAAGCGCTAAAAGAAGAGAATCATATCGACTTCTCGACCATGATTAGTCGTGCGACTCAATACGTGGAGAAGGGCAAGTTTGTCTCGCCTTGGAAGTTCATCATGATCGATGAATACCAAGATATCTCACCTGATCGTCTTGCTCTGGTTGAAGCGCTTTGTAATCAGTCGAAGGCTCAACACCAAGCTTCTATCTTTGCAGTTGGTGATGACTGGCAGTCTATCTACCAGTTTGCAGGTGCAGATGTTGATCTAACTACGGGCTTTAAGGATCGTTTTGAGAGCTCGACTACTCATCATCTAGATACAACTTATCGCTTTAATAATCAGTTAGGTGCGGTTGCCAATCGCTTTGTACAAGAAAACCCGATTCAGTTGCCGAAAGAGCTGAACAGCTTTAAGCAACAAAAGCAGAAGGCGGTCTATAGTGCGCCAAGTAAAGAAGTGGAGAAGATCCTCGATCAATTGAATCGACAATCGAAAGGTAAAACCAAAAAATCTGTCTTGTTGCTTGGTCGTAATCATTACCACAAGCCTGAATTGTTAGAAGATTGGAAAAAAATCTACACTTCGATTGATATCAATTTTATGACCTGCCATGCGAGTAAAGGTAAAGAAGCCGACTTCGTGATTATCCTTTGTGTTGATGAAGGACAGTTCCCGGCTAAAAAGAAGCAGCTACACATTGATGGAGCATTGACTGAATCGTCCGATGTTTTCCCTTACGCTGAAGAGCGTCGCCTGTTTTACGTGGCAATGACGCGAGCTAAAGAGAAAGTTTGGATTACGCACAGCGGTGATGGTTCTGGCTTCGTACAAGAACTTCATGGCTCTGATTATCCAGTGGTTCGAAAAAGGTAATGTGACTTGATGTGATGGTCTAAGATTAGGTCTCCAAGGCTCGCTTTATTATCAATAAGGCAACGGCATAAAGCACAAGGAATCCGCTATGGAACATGGTTCTATTAACTACATCGAATTTGCTGCACGAGACATCACAGCAACAAAGGTATTTTTTAGCCAAGTGTTTGGTTGGAAGTTTGAAGATTACGGTCCTGAATATTCTGCTTTTGAAGGTAAAGGTTTGATGGGAGGGTTCTATTTGGCAGAGTTAGCTTCTGATGCTGAAAGTGGCGCGGCGCTGATGGTTTTTTATAGCCAAGATCTTGAGCAAACCGAGCGTGATGTGATTGATGCTGGTGGGCATATAAACCGAGAGATTTTTAGCTTTCCTGGCGGACGACGTTTCCATTTTAAAGAACCGAGTGGTAATGAGATGGCGGTGTGGAGCGATAACTAGCTTCGTTCCGAAGCATAGAGTTACTTTTACCAAGCGTTACAAATAATTAAGCCTGCGATAA